>JANLFZ010000620.1 GCA_024653385.1 Thermoguttaceae bacterium
TTCTCCCTCGCTGGCGCTTCGGGTTAGTATGCGAAGTTTTGACGGGGTGACCGGGCTGTGGTTCACCCTCGCTGGCGCTTCGGGTTGGTATGCGCAGGCGGATGTCGATCGACCGTCGGCGCTGATCCCGCATCCGCTCGTCAGTTCTTCATTTGTCCCGCCTTGGGCGTGACCTGGGCGATGTTGGGTTTGGGGTCGAACTGGGTTTCGCCGAGGACCCAAGAGAAGCCGCCCACGACGATTTGCTGGAAGATGGGGTTGGTCCAGATGTCCTCGCGGTGGCCGAGCGAGGTGTAGAACACGCGGCCCTTGCCGTGCATCCGGGCCCAGGTGGCCGGGAATGGCGGGCGCTGGTAGCACTCGTCCGTCATGCCCGCGGTCTCTTGCACCAGAATCACGTGCAGGTCGGGCGCGAAGTTCTTCAGGGCGTACCACTCTTCGAGCAGCTCGAAGTCCTTGATTCCATCCATGCCCGGGAATTCGGGCGAGGCGACCTTCATGGTGGCCTTTTGCTGGCGGCCGTGGGTGACGAACTCGCCGCCGATCATCTTAACGTAGGGCGTCAGCTGATCGCCCTGCGAATGGAACGAATCGGTCGCGGCGTGAAAGCCCACGAATCCCTTGCCCCCCTTGATCGCGGCCAAGAGCCGCTCGAGGCCCTTTTTCGACATGGGCGGCTCGTCGCGTTTGGCATCGGCCGGCAGCGGTTGGGTGAGATCGCCCGACGTGTAGAAGGCGAAGGCGTCGAACTGGTCGAGGTCGCCGTCGAAGACCCGGCCGTCCTTCGAGCAAACCACCTCCACCCCGTATTTCTGGCCCGCCTCGACCATGATCTTCTCGGAGTGGCTCAATTGGCCCCCGGGACGATGGACGACCGAATGCTCGAAGCCCGCGCTGCGGGTGAAGTAGAGAATCTTGAACTTCTTCTCGGCAGCCGCCGCCCAGCGGAGCGGGAACGCCGAAAGTCCCAAGAGGGCCGCCCCGGTCGAAATCAGCATCTCGCGACGTTTCATCGGTGATTCTCCTTGCGGATCGTCAGGTACACGAAGGCTCGACCGGCCAGCATAGCCGACAAGCCAAACGGTGGAAAGGGGGAGGGACGACCGATGGGAGACAAGCGATGCGCGACGAACCATGAAACTCGGCTCTCGATGTCCCCAATCCCCAATCCCCAATCCCCAATCCCTAATCCCTCCTCCACCCCCTCACAGTTCCCGAATCCAGATGTTCCGGAATCGCACCGGGTTGCCGTGGAACTGGAGTTGGAGCGGCAGCTTGTCGGGATGGGCCGTGTAGGCCGGGGGCCGGTCCCAGGCGGTGGTTCCCTCGATCTCGGCGTGGTTCTGCACCACGACGCCGTTATGGAGCACGGTGAGGTATCCGGGCCTCTTGAGTTTGCCACTCTTATCGAACTGCGGGGCCTCGAAAAGGATATCGTAGGTCTGCCACTGGCCGGGTTTGCGGCAGGCGTTCACCAAGGGCGGGTGCTGCTTGTAGATGGCCCCGCACTGCCCGTCGTAATACGTCGTGTTGTTGTACGAATCGAGGATTTGCACCTCGTAGTTGTTCATCAGGTACACGCCGCTATTGCCGCGTCCCTGGCCCTCGCCCTCGACCTTCTCGGGGGCAGCCCATTCGACATGGAGCTGGCAGCTTCCGAAGGCCTGTTTCGTGGTGATGCTCGTCTTGGCCGAGATCGCGTAACCGTCCTTGACGATCCACTGGTCGCCGCCTTCCCACTGCGAGAGGTCCTTGCCGTCGAACAGCACGATGGCGTCGGAGGGCGGCCGCGTGGCGTCGCCGGGGTCGATCACCTTGGGCTCGGGCCACACTTTGCCGCTCTTCCACTCGGCTGCGGTCATCCACGCGCAACAAACCAGACCGACAAGCCCCGCCAGTACCACCCAACACCACGCGCCATTTCGACGAATCATCGCAGGAACTCCTTGGAGGCAACGAAGCACAACGTCCCATCATAGATAACCCGGCGACTCCGGGGTGTCAATCGGCCGGCCGCGCGACGCACGGCGCGTTGCCGGCGGGCCCGCCCGACGGGTTGCCAGGAAGAGCCGTACCTCCTGGTGCGTCGTTCCCGCGGGCAGCATTGCCAAGAGCGAAGGCACATCCTGCGGCGCCGCACCGCGGACCAATTGTGCCAGCGCGGTGCGCAGGTCCTTCGACAGGCACTGGTCGACCGGCACGGCACGGCCCTCTTCGAGGGCCTCGAGGGCATGGTCCAGCACCGTTTCGCGGGTCAAGGCGCGGATCGCCGCGCACTCGTCGGCCGAAAAGCCCGCGGCCAACAGCCGCCAGGTCCAGTAGTGGGTTGGCCGGGCCGACGCGTCTGCCGGCGCCGGAGTCTCGTCGCGACGAACCGGCGGCGAGGGCGTCTCGGAGGTCGCCTCGGAGGCGGGCTCGGGTTCGCTCTCGAGTTTGCGCAACAAGTCGGCTGGAAAGGGAAAATCGGCCCCGATCGCGTTCTCGTCCCGCATCAAGTCGCCGCCTTGAGGCGTCAACTGGATGACGCGACGATGCCGGTCGATGGCCTCCTGCTCGAGGTAGCCGGCGGCCACCAGGCCGTCGATCATGGCCGCGACCTCGACCTGGGTGAGGTGGCGAAGCAATCCGAACGTGCTTAGCCGGGCAAGTCCGAGCCGGTGCAATCGCGCCGAGTCCGACCCGCAAAGCATCTGCGCGATGAGGTTCTTTCCGCAACGGAATCGCGCCTGGGTTCGGGCGACCCCGCTGAGCACGATGCGGACGGCGCGCACGACGTTGGGGTGGGGCTTCGCGCGCTCGGCGCGCGCGGGCCGTTGCGCGCCCGCGCGACGGCAATTGTCGCAATGGCCGCAAACCCCCTGGTTCTCGTCGCCGAAATACTGAAGGATCTCCTGCTGCCGGCAGCGCGAACTCAGGGCGAAGCGAACGACGCGCTGGAGCTTCTCGTATTCGGCCGCCTTGCGCCGTTCGAGAGTCTCGAAGTCGATCGAAAGCGTTTCAAACGGGGCCTCGCGCCGGATCATGCGGATGGCCCGACCCCGAAAGGGCGGCACATAGGTGAATTCCGTGAGCGCATTCAACTCGCGCAGGGCATGGGCCAGGGCGTTCG
>JANLFZ010000621.1:0-1388 GCA_024653385.1 Thermoguttaceae bacterium
TGGTACTGGCAGAAGAGCTATTTCAAGAACGGCCAGGAAGTGAGGCTCGACAAGGAGGTCTATTGCCCCGACGTCTGCCAGGAGTTCGCGTTGGAGTTCATGCGCCAGAACCGCGACCGGCCGTTCTTCCTCTACTTCCCGACGCACCTGGTCCACGGGCCGATCCTCCGCACGCCCGACTCGAAGCCGGGCGCCGACCGCGACCAACTCTACGACGACAACGTGGCCTACCTCGACAAACAGGTCGGCCGGCTGGTCGAAGAGATCGACCGGCTTAAGCTCCGCGAGAAGACCGTGATCCTCTTCACGGCCGACAACGGCACCGCGGGCCAGTCGCGCACGATCCACGGCCGGCAGATCAACGGGCACAAGGGAACCATGTGGGAAGGCGGCGCCCGCGTCCCCTTGATCGCCAACTGGAAGGGCACCGCGCCGGCCGGAAAAGTGCTAAAGGACCTGGTCGACCACAGCGATTTCCTCCCCACGCTGGCCGATCTGGCCGGGGCGAAGCTGCCCGAGGGAGTGGTGCTGGACGGCACGAGTCTCGCCCCGCAGCTCCGCGGCCATCCCGGCAAGCCGCGCGAGTGGGTTTTCGTGCAACTCGGGGCCCAATGGTACGTGCGCGACGACGGCTGGAAGCTGAACCAGCGGGGCGAGCTGTTCGACATGTCCGACGCCCCGTTCGAGGAGAAACCGGTCGCGGCCGATTCGCAAGATGCCAAGGCCACCGCCGCGCGAAAACGGCTTCAAGCCGTCCTCGACAAGCTCAACCCGGCCGGCGGCAAGACCGAGCCGCCGGGCCTGAAGGCCAAGAAGGCAGCCAAGCCGAAACGCGCGAAAAAAACGGGCACAGGCGGAGCCCTGAGCGTGGAGAGCCGAGAACCGACGATCGGATTGGCTCGATGATCCCCACCGAGGTACAATGTACTAGACTCAGTCTCTCCGCACGCGATAGGGTCGGAGGCCATGAAAGCCATCATTCGCTTCACCAAACCGGAAGAAGCCCGTGCGTTACCGATCCTCTTGCGTCACTCGTCTGGCGCCATCCTGCCAGACCGGACCTATGTGCTTGACGAGGAGGCCGTAGCGGAACTCCGCAAGTCGGGCATCCACTTCGTCGCGCTGACGCGCGAGTCCGACGCGCCTCGTTTGGAGGGAGCAGGGTCCGGTGAAAGAGTTTGACCTGTTTCTGCCCCTTTACTTCAACGATGGCAGCCCGATCGAAGCCGAGAAGTTCCAGGAGTTGCAGGAGACGCTCCTCGGCCAATTCGGAGGGCTTACGTTCTTCCCTCAGCCGAACAAGGGTTTCTGGCAAATGGGCGGCGTCACCTATCGGGATGAAATCGTCATCTACCGGGTGATTTCGCCCGCGGGGAGGCAGTCGCGGC
>JANLFZ010000621.1:1398-3090 GCA_024653385.1 Thermoguttaceae bacterium
CAAGGAACGTCCGAAGGTGGAGTTCGAGCAGGAGGAAATCCTGATCGTCGAGCGGGACGTAGAGACGCTTTGACGATGCCCAGGATCTGTCCCACTCCAGGATCCCCAGCCCAAGGAGCCTTCCCGATGCACCGCCGCGACTTTCTAACCACCGGCGCCCTGGCTGCCGCAGCCGGGGCCGCCACCTCGATACCGACTCGTCCCGCCACGGCCGCGGGGAGCGACGCCGCCCGCTCTGCGTCGCCGATCCTCGCAAGCTACACGGCGGCCGACCACCGGCGCCGGCTGGAGAACATCGGCCTGTGCCGGCGCGCGATCCGCACCTGCCTGCGCAAGCACCTGGTCACCAGTTACCTGCCGGGCCAGTGCTGCTACAACCTCGGCGAGTACCCGTGCCGCAAGCCCTGGGACCCCGACGCGTGGGACGAGCAGGAACTCGATCGGCTTTACGAGCACGGCATCCGGCTGATTCAGGTCCACGAGGAGTGGAACGACTCGCAGCGGCTCTTCGGCGGACACAAGCTCGCGCCGCTGAACCCGGCCGGCTTTCGCCGGTTCGTCGAGATGGTCCACCGCCGCGGCATGAAGCTCTTGGTGTATGTGTCCAGCGGCTACTTCCAGCGGACCGACCCCGACTTCCGCCCCGAATGGGCGATCGGCAGCGACCTGGTCGAGATCTATTTCGACTATGCCCATTGTTCGCCGGCCAGTCCCGGGTGGCGGGCCTACTTCCTGCCGCGGCTGGTCCGCATCCTCGACGAGTACGGCGTCGACGGCATCTACAACGACCTCGGCTACGCCCAGCCGGGAAGCGATCCACGCCTGCCCTCGAAGGACGAAGTGGCGGCCTTCGACGAAAGCGAGACGCACGACGGGGCGCTGGCCGACCTGTTGTCGCTGATCTACGAGGAGGTCAAGCGGCGGGGCGGGATCGTCAAGGTGCATCGCGGCGGGGCGACGCGGCCCCAGACCGACTTGAAGGTCTACGACTACCTCTGGGTCGGCGAAGGAGGCCGCAGCGGCGACCGCCTGCGCGAGGCGGTCAAGGACCATCCTCCCTACGTCGTGCCCTGCCTCGACATGAGCCGGGCGACGGTCGAAAGCGAGGACGAGCTGTACCTGCACGCGATCCCGTACCTTCAGTTCCCGCTCTTGTTGGCGGGCCGGCCGTTCACGGGCGAGCGCGCGGCGATCCCCGGCATCAACTACCCGCCCGAGGAGAAATGCTTTTGGACGCGCCACTGCCGGGCGATCTGGAAGCACTATCAGGCCAACCCGAACGGGCCGCACAGCTACGGCTGGTGGGATTCGGTGCCCGGCCGTCCCGAGGCGCGGCCGACCCACGCCCGATGGCTGAAGCAGTACCTTCCGCTGGCGGAAGAGGGGACCTGGGCATGGCTGGAGATCGGCCAGTCGAGTCTGTTTGCCGGGCCGCTGCCAAAGGACGTGGTGGCGTCGGCGTTCGCCAACCGCGACCTCTACCTGGTCCTGGCCAACTACGGCCGAAGCCCCGCCGAGATTGCCACGACCGACGCCTACGTGGCGGTCGGCAATCCCTCGGCGCCGCCGGAGAAGGTGTGGAACCTGGCGCCGCGGTCGCTTGCGATCGTGCGCCGGTCCGGGTAAGGGCCTGTAAGACAATAAGTTGGGCAAACATGAGAGAGCAAGGAAGCGCAAGCTCCCTTGCTCTCG
>JANLFZ010000622.1 GCA_024653385.1 Thermoguttaceae bacterium
ACCCCAACAAGGCGATCCTCGTGTTGGGGTCGTCGCGGCCCGGGTCGGTCTGCCGGAGGCACCCCTGGTGGACTTCCCACTTGCCTCCGATGACCCGCCACGGGCTGCCGAGATTCGCCGCAAAGGTACACGAGAAGACCTCTTTGGCGCCGGGCACGGCGGACGCCGCGCCGTAAGCGCCCGAGGCCTCGATCAGAACCAAACCCGCAAAGAGAACTGCCAAACGGCAACGCGCGGCGGCACTCATGGCTCGACCCTTCGGGCCTTGGAGAATTGGCCAACCTGTCCTTGGGACAGCCTAATGGACGACCTGGAACCGTGCAACAGCGCGCGGTAGGATGACGGCGCCGGGCCACTCCATTGTCGTTGTGGGCTCCTGGGAGTGTCTTGTCGAGCGAATCGTGGTGGTCGGACGACGCTTGCTCTACGCAGTCTGTTTGCTCGCCGTGGTGGCCGCGGCCTACTGGCGCGTGGCGTCTCGCGGGCCGTCGCCGCCTTCCCCCTCGGAGGAACCCGCGGACTGCCAGGGCGTTCCGGCGATCCCCTCGTTATTGGGCGTGCGTTGGGACTTCACCGATGGATCGATCGCCGCATGGCGGCACAAGGACAATACCGAAATCGCCATCGCCGTGGATGGGCAGAATAAGGCACTGCGGCTGTCGAGCGCGTTCGCTCCGCACGGATTTGCCTGGGCGACCCGGTATTTCGAGCCGCACTCGGCCGAGGGCGTCGTCCACGTGGTCTTTCGCGTGCGGGGCGACGGCAGCGGCCACCGCCTGCAAGTCCATCTGGGCGCCCCGTCGCCCCGTGGAGGCAAGTGGCTGTACTACATCAACGCCCGCCAGACCGTCACGCTCGACTTCACGGGCTGGCGCCGCGTGTCGCTCGATCTGGACCAGTTCGCGACGCCGGACAACGGCTTGCGCGAACGCGATCTGGCCCGGCTCGGTTTTGTCGAATTCATGGTCCATGCGAGCGACGCCAAGAAGCCGGTGGAGATCTGGCTTGACGACATCGAGTTCACTCCCGCCACGCCCGAGGAACTCGCCGCGCAAGAGCGCCGCCGCCAGACCCGGGCGAGGCTTGTGGAGAAAACCGCGCAAGCCCTGGCCCAGACGCGCCAACGCCTGGCCGAACTGGGCAGCCAGCTCGACCGCGCCGCGCACGAAGGGAAACACGTGGCGACCGCCCGCGCCTACCATGGCGCGCTGGTGTGGTGCGCGGACGATCTCCAGCGGTATCTTGATGCCGAGGAACTCGAGTTGGTCGAGAAGGCGGGGCCGCTCTTGGCATCGCTGGATCGGCGGCTCGAGGACCCGCGGGCGGTGCTGCGCCATGTGCTCGACCGCCCACCCCAGGAGCCCGACCGCCTGAACTGGGCCGACAACCGCTACTTTCGCAGCGTGGTGGGCGGCGTGCGGCCGTGGATCGAATCGGAACGTTCTTGGGCCAAGGGCCGCAAGGGGTACCGGTCGATCCCCGATGCGTGGTCGTTCCGCGGGTTTGGCGACGCGCTGTTCGGGCTGGTGTGGTCGATCACCCGGCCGGCAAGTCCCTTGCGGCACCATCCGTTGGCGCTGCGCAACGCGCTGAGCCTGCTCGACACGATTGCCCATCAACACGTCGACGGCGACTTCAACGTCGATCGCACGGCGGTCCACGGGCGCGACGAGAACATCAACCGCTTCTGCCTGGCTCCGGCCCTGGACGCATGGCGCGAATTGCAGGCGGCCTATCCCGATCTGCTTCCTGACGCATGGCAGGCCGATCTCGAGGCGGGGCTCAAGCGGCTCGTCGATTACCAGGTGGCCGACTACGGCACGGCCCGCCTCGCGCGGCGTCCCGACATCAAACAGCCGGCCTATCCGAACATGGACGTCCACTACCTTCTGATCATGGAGCTGGCCTGGCAACGCTGGAACGAGCCGCGATACGCCCACGAGCGCGACGCGTTCTTGAGGATCCTCGAGCAGGCGGTGTACCCCGGCGGGGCCTTCCCTTACCTTCACACCCAGAACGAGTGTTTCGTCTATCACCGGATCGACGTGGCCTACCTGGCCCGGTATTGGAAGCTCTCGGGCAACCCTGCCGCGCTGGAACTGCTTCGCAAGACCATCCCCTATTATCCGTACAACGTCGAGCCGGCAGGCATGCCCGAGTACTATACCGACCCCTGTTGGAAACACTACTGGACGGGCGGCGACGCGATCGGGCCCGGCATCATCGCCTCGCTCTTCGGCGATGCGCACAACCAGCAGGTTGCCGACGCATGTGCGATTTCGGAGGGGTATGGTCGGGGACACGAGGCGGCCATCGCCGCCGAGTGTTGGAAACCTGTCCAGGCCAAACCCCTGCCCGACCAGTACGTCTTCTACGACCAGAACATCGAAGGCCCCCGGGGACGCTACGGCGCGTGGAGTTTTGCGGGCAATGGGCGAAACTACGGCGTGGGCTTCCAGGGCAAGGACACGTTCGTGGGGGCCATGATCACCCGGCCGCCCAAGCGACGCGAGCTTCCGTTGGATGCCGCCCTCCAAGTCGTCACGACCGAGGTGCGGCTGAACCACACCGACGATCACTGGACGGGCGGGCGATGCCACAGTGCCCAAGAGCGACTCTCGACCGCGCTGGGCCCGGATTTCGGTTCGCTGGCGGTTCGCTACACCGTCAGCCGGCCGCAGTGGCACTACCGGTACGACGAGCTGCTCCCGTGGCAGGGCACCCAGACCTGGTATCTCTCGAAGTCGCGCCTGGTGGGCCTGGTGAGCCTCGAGGCCACGGCCGACGAGACCAAGGCGGCGGTCCACGGCCGCATCCGGCTCGGAATGAAGCGCGCGCTCGAGCCGATCGACCCGAAGACCTGGCGATACGGCCGCCTCGTCGTTCGGATCCACGAGCACAACTACGCCGGGATCGTGGTCAAGCCGAGCGAAACGACCTTTCAGGACCCGCCCGACGTGCGCAGGAGCACCGAGATTACCCTGCTCGATCCGCAGAGTGTGGCCTCGGGCGAGCGCGGCACGGTGCGGTTCCCGAAAGGAACGCATTACTGGTTCCTCGTCGGGCCGCACCTCGACGAGGAACCA
>JANLFZ010000623.1 GCA_024653385.1 Thermoguttaceae bacterium
CCAGGGCCATCGTCGAGTTCCTGCAGCGGGCCGGCGGCGGCCATGTGCCCGCGCGCGTGGCGGCCGCGCGCGCTTTGGCAGAGCTGAAGCGGGAAGGGCTGGAGGAGCCCGCCCGGCGACTCGCGTCGGACGCCTCGCCCGCGCACCTTCCCGACCGCCTCGTGGCCGCGCGCCTGTTGCGTCGCCACGGCAGCCCGGCGGCCTTGGAGCTTCTGACCGCGCTCGCGCAAGACCGCGAGCCGGCCATCGCCGCCGCGGCCCTGGAGCCGCTGGTCGAACGCGATTTCCGCCGGGTGCTGCCGATTTCCGATCCCCTGTTGGCCAACGACGACGCCAACGTGCGCCGCCTGGCCGCCCGGGCATGGGTCGCCGAACGGACGGCCGCCGCCGTCGGCCGCCTGGGCAAACTGCTCGACGACCCCCATCCCGACGTGCGGGCCTACGTGCGCGAGTCGCTCCTGGCCATGACTTCCGAGGCGCCGCTGCGCGACGCGGTGCTCGAGGAAGCCCGCCGCGCCCTGGCCGGCCGGCAGTGGCGGGCGCTGGAGCAGTCGGTGATGATCCTGGTGGCCCTGGATCGCAAGGAGGTGGCCGACCGGCTGGTCGAACTGCTCGAGTTCGATCGCCCCGAGGTCTACATCGCTGCCGGCTGGGGGTTGCGGCGCCTGGCCGTCGAGTCAACACGCCCGGCGATGCTCCGGAAGGTCCAGCGGATTCACGACGTCCAGAAGTCGGTGGGCACGGCCTGGGAGGTCGATCAGCAGTTCTGCCATCTGGTCGAGGCGCTGGGCCTGTTGCGCGCCGACGAGGCCTTGCCGCTGTTGCGCCAGTATGTTCCCAAGGACTTCGCGATTCGGCCGTCGGCCCGCGCCACCGCCATCTGGGCGATCGGGCACATCCTTGCCGACAAGCCGGATCCGGCCCTGGTCGCCCAGCTCTGCGAGCGGGTTTCGGACATCATGAGCCTGATGCCCGAAGCGTCGGAAGTGCGCGCCATGTCGGCCGTGACGCTGGGGCGGATGCGGGCCAAAGACGCCCTGGACACCCTGCGGAAACTCGCCGGCGGCCGCGAGGTGGGCGACCCCTCGCAGTTCGCTTGCGGCTGGGCCATCCACCAGATCACCGGCGAGCCGCTGCCCGTCTTCGTCCCCTTCAAGCTCACGCGCAGCGCCTGGTTCCTCGAACCGCTGAAGTAAGCGCCCGGCAGCCGGCCCTCCCGCACGATACAATACGGGGACAACCCAGCGATCCAAGGAGGCTCTTCATGGCGACGGGCGCACACGGCAAGAAAAACCGATTGTACCTGGGCGTGGATGTCGGCGGCACGAAAATCCTCGCCGCCCTGGCCGACGAAAGCGGGGCGATCGTCGCGCGGCAACGAACCTCGACCCCCCGCGACGGCGGACCCGAACAGGTCTTGGCCGCCCTCGAACACCTGATCGACCAGACGCTGGCCGACGAGCGGCTCGATGCCTCGGATCTGACCGCGATGGGCGTCGCCGTGCCCGGAGTGGTCGAACCCAAGAAGGGCAGGATCATCGTGACCCCCAACATGAGCCTCAGCGGCGTGGCCCTGGGGAGCCATCTCGAACGCCGATACGATGTGCCCGTAGCCCTGGGAAACGACTGCAACCTGGGCGCCTTGGGCGAAACCTGGCTCGGCTCGGCCCGCAAGGCCCGAAGCGTGTTGGGCATTTTCGTGGGGACCGGCATCGGCGGCGGATTCGTGCGCAAGGGGAGGCTGTGGCGCGGGGCGCGCGAAGCGGCCGGCGAGATCGGACACATCGTCATGAAGACCGAAGGGGGAACCCGCTGCGGTTGCGGCAACTACGGGTGCCTGGAGACGCTGGCCAGCCGCACCGCCATCGAGAACCAGATCCGCGCGGCGGTGGCGGCGGGCCGGCCGACGTTGCTCGTCGAGATGCTCCAAGGGAACCTCGAAATCATCCGCTCGAACGTCCTCCGCCAGGCCCTGGAGGCCCAAGACCCGCTCACCTGCGAAGTGGTGCGCCGGGCGGCCGAGATCCTCGGCTATGCGTGCCTGACGGTCCGCCACCTGCTCGATCCGGAGCTGATCGTCCTGGGGGGCGGCCTCGTGGCGGCGTGCAGCGGGTTCATCATGCCGATCGTCCAGAACGTGGTGGGCTCCGATCAACTGCCCGGGGCCCACGAAGGGGGCGGAGTGCTCTTGTCGGCCCTGGGCGACGACGCCGTGGTGCTCGGCGCCGTGGCCCTGGCCCGCACGGCGATCGGACGAAGCCCCTTCAAGAAGAAATACGCCGTCTCGCCCACCTACCCGCAGATCACGCACGCCTCGTTCGGCCAGATCACCATCAACGGCAAGACCTATACGCGCGACGTGGTCCTCACCGCCGACGGCAAGATCGAGAAGCGCAAGAAGAAGCACGCCGAGGATCCCGAGGCCGGGCATCTGGTCAGCGCGAAGGAGCTGGAAGCCGTGTGCCAGGGCGGCCCCGAGATTCTGTTCCTGGGTACCGGACACAGCGACTCGCTTCGGCTCAGCGACGAGGCCGCTCGCTATCTGAGCCACCGCTCGATCGATTGCTTCGCGGCGCCCACGGCCGAGGTGGCGCCCGCCTACAACAAGTCGAAGAAGCGCAAGGCCGCGCTCTTGCACGTGACGTGCTGAAAGCGGACGCCCATCCGGCAACCGGTCCCTTGGTCGCTGCCCAGGTGCCGTTTTCGCGGGAAGCTAACCGTACACGGGGACGATCCGCTTCCGGCGTGAGCGGCCGTTTCCTGGGTGAAGGGGAGTAATCAGCTTGGAGCCACGGGGACCACGGAGAAAGAACTGAACGACGCATCGGCATGTTGGCTGCAAGTGGCGATCACCGTCCAGATGCGCTTTCCCCATCAGCGGTTTTTCTTGCGGTTCATCCCGAATTTACGGGAAAAGCCGCTCGGATCTTGAGGAAGAAGTAGTCGTTGTCCCGGAGGACGGTAACCGTTCACACCTCGGGGAGTAGTGAAGGGGCGGGTTGGTGGGCGAGATGAGCTTCGACCGCCTGGGTCAGGAAGGCGAAGACGTTGCGGCCTTGCTGGCGGCAGGTCTCGATCACCGTC
>JANLFZ010000624.1 GCA_024653385.1 Thermoguttaceae bacterium
CTTCACGGCCGTTCAGGGCGTGAAGGGCGTGGCCCGTCGACCCAAGCCACGGCCATCGCTTCGCTCCGGCCGTGCCACCCGACCCAGGCGTGCCACGCGGTCCGCCGGGCTGGGTGACGGCCAATTCCACCTCGCCGGTGCGGATCACCCAGGACGGCTGCAAGGCGATCGTGGCATCGGCTCGCAGCAAACGGTTCTCGGAACAATTCCCTCCGCGTGCGCCCCCAGCTTGCGGTCCCGGCGTGTGAATCGCAACCCCCGGGCAGGCTCTTCCTTCCGACGACCCTCGGCGGTATTCTGGGGGCCGGATCGCTCTATGACGGGAACGCCTTACTCCCAACGTCGGCCGGACGAACTGGTCCTTCGCGACCAGCTCGCGGTCGATCGCACGGTGCTGGCCAACGAGCGCACGCTGTTGGCCTATGTCCGCACGGCGATGGCGTTCATCGTCCTTGGAGTGAGCCTCTTGGAGTTCTTCAAGGGAACGCAGTACATCGTGGTCGGGTGTGTGTCGCTCGTGCTTGGCATCGGGATGCTGGCCGTGGGCGGATGGCGGTTCCTCCAGGTCCACCGCCGGTTGAGCCGAATCCACGGCCGACCGGCCAGTCCGCAGAAGGAAGATGTCTCGTGAGATTCCACATGAGAGCCCTAATGATCGGAATGCTTGTTGGGATGGCGAGCCTGGCGTTCGCCGCGGAGAAGGTCGGCGAGAAGCCGCCTTCCCCGCCCGCGCCGCTCCCCGAGGCCGACGGCTATTGCGGCATCTGGTACGCCAACCAGCCGTCGGGCGACGAGTACAAGTTCAAGTACAGCGGCGGCATGGCGACGTACCCCCAGCAGCACGTCCCCATCGCCTATTACTCCGAGAAGGCCCGCAAGACGTTCTTCGTCTACGGCGGCCGGACCCCGGAGGCCAACCGCCTGCTGCACATGGTTTCGTATTTCGACCATGCGACGGGCACGGTGCCCCGGCCGCGGATCCTTCTGGATAAGAAAACCAGCGACGCGCACGACAATCCCACGTTGATGCTCGACGACGCGGGCTACCTGTGGGTCTTCTCGAACGCGCACGGCACGGGCCGGCCCGCCTACATCCACCGCAGCCGCCAGCCGTACTCGATCGAGGCCTTCGACCGCGTGCTGGTGACGAACTTTTCGTACTCGCAGCCGTGGCATGTGCCGGGCGACGGGTTCTGCTTTCTCCACACGCGGTATACGTCGGGCAAGCGGTTCCTGTTTGTCGGGCTGAGCCCCGACGGCCGGCATTGGGAAGCGCCTCGCCCGCTGGCCCAGGTCGTCCAGGGCCACTACCAGATCAGTTGGCGTGACGGGCGCCGGATCGGCACCGCGATGAATTACCACCCGGTCCAGGGCGGCGTGAACGCCCGCACCAACCTCTATTACCTCGAAACCCCCGACGGCGGAAAGACGTGGACCACGGTGGACGGCAAGGCGGTGGACCTGCCGCTTTCGACGGTGAAGAACCCGGCCTTGGTCCGCGACTTCGAGTCCGAGGGGCTCTTGGTGTACCTGAAGGACCTTGGGTTCGATGCCGACCGGCACCCGGTGATCCTGTTTTTGACCAGCCGGAACTATGCCTCGGGGCCGGCCGGCGATCCGCGCATCTGGCGCACGGCGCGGTGGACGGGCCGCCAGTGGGAAATCCGCGAGGCGTTCCGCTCCGACAACAACTACGACTACGGTCCCCTGTATCTCGAGGCCGACGGGGCGTGGCGCGTCATTGCCCCGACCGAGCCCGGCCCGCAACCCTATAACACCGGCGGCGAAATCGCGATGTGGCTCAGCCGCGACCGCGGGGCGAGTTGGCAAAAGGTCAAGCAGTTGACGCACAATAGCCGGTACAACCACACCTATGTGCGGCGCCCGGTCCATGCCCATCCCGAGTTCTACGCCCTCTGGGCCGACGGCCACGCCCGCGAATTGTCCGAAAGCCATCTCTACTTTACCGATCGCGAGGGCACCCGGGTCTACCGGCTGCCCTCGTCGATGACCGGCCCGTGCAAGCCGGACGAGATCGCGTGTCCGGGCAGGTAGACCGCGCCGCTTCGACACGGGCTAGCGCGAGACGGTTCATGGCGCGCATCCTCATCGCCTGGGAGCTTGGGGGGCGGTCTGGGGCCCTTGGTGCCCTTGACGCCCGAGGGGGACGGTCCCATTTTCGCGCTCCTTCACCGCGAAAACCGGGACAGTCTCGGTGAACGGTTACGCACTGCCACTCGCATTTTGGGCACCCGTAACGACGCACACTATTTGCTAGGGTTTCACGGGCGATAGCGCGTCGGCCGCGGCGTCCGCTTGCCCGCGGTACTGGATGGCATAGATGTCGATGTTCGGTCCGGCCGCCACCGCGAGCAGCTTGTTGTCGGGCGAGACAGCCATCGCGTAACCCGCGGGGAGTCGGCTGACGATTCTCCCGGTGGCCACTTCCCACACGCCGATTTCGGACTTTCCGCCCGCCTGCCAGTGCTTCTGCAGGCCGGCGGCCAAGAGGTACTTGCCGTGGCGAGTGTACGTTAGGCCGGCAACCCCATGATCGTAAACGGGGCCCGCAAGCAGCTTTCTGCCGCTCATTGCGTCCCAGACATTCACCGCGTACTGCCCGACCTCGGCGTCGTAACACACCACCGCGACCGAACTGCCATCCGGCGCGTAGGCGAGGTGATTGGGTTGGCTGCCCGTCGGGATCACGCGACAGACGCGCAGGGTTTTCGCGTCCCAGAGGAGGATCCTCGGGGCAAAGGCTGCGAAGCTCACGGTGGTGGCGAAGCGCGAGCCATCGGCCGTGAAGGCCACGTCGTTGCAGTGCCTTGGGACGGGTGACGTGGCATCCCGCAGGGGCACGTGTTCGTCCAACGGCAGCGCGCTGTGGCTCCTGGCTTCCAGGTCCCACACGATCAAGCCGCTGGTGGCGCAGCAGATCACGCGTTTGCCGTCGGGAAATGCGGCCACCCCCCAAACGCTGTCGCGTCGGCCCTCCGCCGTCAGCAACGTGTCCTGTAGCTTTCCGGTGCGCACATTCCACAAGAAGACGCCGCCAAGGCTGAGGCGCCCGCCTA
>JANLFZ010000625.1 GCA_024653385.1 Thermoguttaceae bacterium
CCGCGCCCGGAACCCGCGCCCACGCCCGCCCCGCCGCGCACCGGGGAGAGCACGGGAAAGCCCAAGCTCGAGGACCTGCCCAAGCCGGTCGACGCGGAGCCTACCCCGGCGGCGCCGGGGGCGGGGCCGGCCAAGTCCCCCTCCACACCCGACAGCGCCTACCCGCCGGTGAAGATGGAACCCAAGAAGACCTGAACACGCGGCGGTAAACGCCCACAACCCGTCACTTCCCCTGGAACACCGGCAACACGAGGTGCGAAGGGTACTGCCGGGCCATGTGGACCGTGTTCGTCGCCACGCGCGTCGGCTCGCCGGCGCCCGGAGGTTTGCCGGTGTTCGGATTGGGTTCGAACCGCGGCGCGTTCGACGACGAGACCGCCACGCGGATCCGGTGCCCGCGCTGGAACACATACGCCGTGGTTCCCAGCTCGATGCGCAGCGCGTAGATCTTGCCGGGCTCGAGCGGCACCTCGCGGTCAAAACCCTCGCGCAAGCGCGCTCGGAGGATCCCGTCGACCACCAACATCGACCGGCCGTCCGGGCACACGTCGGTCACCTTGACGGTGAAATCGGTGTCGGGGCAGTCCGAGGACACATGGAGCCGGGCGACGATCGGGCCGACGACTTCGAGCGGCTCGGCCAGCGCGTCGCCGGTGAACAAGAGCACGTCGGGCCGCGACTCGACCGGCCGCTGGTCGAACGAACCCGCGGCCAACTCGTAATTGCGGCCCCCGCACGTCGGCACGGGGTCGTTCGGGTCGTAGCGGAACGACCGCTTCCCATCGCCTTCCGGAGCGTCGGGCCGCAGCGTGCCGTCCGCGTGGAGGTGCCACCGCGCCGGGGTCGCCGGAGGAGGCCAGTTGTCGGCCGTGCGCCAACGGTGGCCGGCCGAACCGTCGCACGGGTCGCCCATCACGTAGTACTGCACGACCGGGTCGCACGGCACGCCGGTCGGCGCCCCTTGCACCCAGTAGCGGAAGAAGCGCACCGGGTCGCACGCCCGAGGCACGCACTCGGCGTTGCGCGGGTCGATCAGCGTGCGGAGATCGTGGTGCGACCACGGGCCGAGGATCAGCCGGCACTGGCCCCGGGCGCGAGGCCCGCCCTGGTTGTGGATCGTCGCGAACGAGTTGATGGTTCCCTCGACGAAGGCGTCGTGCCAGCCGCCCCAGAACACGGCGGGCGCGTTGACCTCTTCGGCGCGGATCTCGGGATTCAACTCGGCCCAGAATGCGTCGTACAAGGGGTGCGCTCGCACCGTGGCGAGCATTTCGGCGCCGCGGTAGCGCCCTTGGAGCCAGCTCTCGACCAACTCCTTGCGGAACGCGCCGCCCTGATACGCCGCCTGCGCGTACATGTTCGAGAAGGCCATGACGACGTGCTGGGCCCGCAGCGCCGGCGGGGCGCCGGGAGCCAACAGGTTCTGCGCAAAGCCCATCGCCGACGGCCCCCACGTTCCGACGCAACCGTTCGACCAAGGCTGGCACGCGATCCACTGGATCGTGTCGTGCCCGTCGCGCTGGTCGTGGACGAAAAGCATGTCATCGCCCAGGCCGGGACGCGACCCGCGCATGTCCTGCACCACGAAGGCGAACCCCTTGCTGCACACGAACCGGGCCTGGAGGCGCGTGACCTCGTCGCGCCGGTTCGGCGTGCGGAACAACAGCGCGGGGTAGGTGCCTTTGGGAACCCGGGGCAGATACACGTCGGTGGGCAGCGCCAGGCCGTCGCGCATCGGCACCGCGAAACAGTATTCGCGAATCCCGAGGGCGGCCGATTCGCCGGCCAGGGCCAACCAGAGCATCGCCGACACAACCACGGCACGCGGCACCGTGAGCCGGCATCGGGGGTCTGCGGGATGTCGCGGCATGGGTCACTCCGTAAAGCAACGGGCCCAGGGGATATGTACGAACAACGCGATTGTACCATCCCCGCGCAGCTTTCCCAGGTTGCCCGTGTGTCGTAGCCCGCCAGCGACCGCAATCCTCTTGATCGAAGGCTGCTTCTATCTACAGCATCGAACTGGGACGGTCGTAACTCGACAAGTACGTAAGGATTTCGGTTTAGGCCGAACTTGAGGACCAACGTCATCCACTATTGGAGGGGTATGTTGCCCTCACGCCCCCGGCCGTTCGTCTGGTACATTGATCTCGGTGCGATTCCGGGATAGGGATGCGGTCATCGGCCTTCGCGTCCCTACCCCGGAAAACTGCATGAACACGGTATTGGAGTGGTTGAATGCCCGACGAGCACGACGGCATCGGTTCATCGCCTCCGCAGACTCGACGGGCCGAAGTCTGGGCTTGGGCCCTCTACGACTGGGCCAACAGTGCCTACTCGACCATTCTGATTACGGTGGTGATGTTGTACATCAGCCAGGTGGTGTTTCCGCCGCGGTACGAGGGCGATGCCTGGGGCGAAACGGTCTATGCCTGGTGCATCTCGGCTTCGATGGTCGTGGCCGCGATCCTCTCGCCGGTCGTCGGCGCCATGGCCGACGTCAACCGCAGCAAGCGCCGATGGCTGGCCGCCACCGCGCTGGGCGGCGCGGGGTGCGCGATCCTCCTGGCCGCGATCTCCCCGGCCTGGCCCGTCGTCGTCGTGGCCGCATTCCTCCTCGTGAGCTTGTGCTTCGAGTTGTCACTGGGCGTCTACAACGCCTTCTTGCCCGAGATTACCGACGAATCGACGGTCAATCGCGTCTCGGCGATGGGGTTCGGGCTGGGATACGTCGGCGGCGCGATCGCGCTGGTCTTGGCACTTGGCGTGTTGTTTCTGGGTGACCGCATCGGCATCGACACCAAGCCCGGCCAGCTTCGCGCGGGAATCGTGATCATGGGCCTGTGGTGGGGCGGCTTCTCGGTGCCGACTTTGGTCGTGCTCCGCGACCGCGGGCCGGTCCCGACGCATCCGCGGCCGCTGGCCGCCGCGGTGGGCAAGGCGGCCAGCCACGCCAACCAGACCACCCTGTACCTGACGCCGCTGCACGGCAGGGCCGATGTGCTCAAGCGGCTGATCGCCAACATCGGCGCGGCCTTGCGGCACGTTCGCGCAGCTGCGGAGCAGTTCAAGGACC
>JANLFZ010000626.1 GCA_024653385.1 Thermoguttaceae bacterium
CATAAGATTGCCCAACTTATAGTTTTACAGGCCCTTAGCTCCCCGGGGGTGGCGTCGCGGGCTGGGTCGTGCGGAAGCCGGCGATGCGATGGAAGGTCAAGTAGTTCGCGTCGTGGGCGTTATGCGCGCCGCCCAGGCCGTCGTCGTACGCGGTGCGGCAGACGGCGATCAGGTCGTCGCCCTCGAAGAGCCAGTCGACGTACTGGAAGCCGTGGTTGCGCACGTCGGGGTGGTAGAGCACGATCGAGCGTACGGTCCAGTGCCGGAGGTCTTCCGAGCACGTCAGGGCCAAAGTGTTCCGGATGCCGCCCGGGTTGTTCGCCCGGTGCCGCGGGTGCACGATGCTCGCCAGCGACCAGTACCGCTTGGTCTGGGGGTCGAAGCGGATGGTGAACTTCTTGGCCCCGCCCGGGAAGTCCACAAACCCCGTGGCCGGATCGAACGACGCGGTCTTGCCGTCGGCGGAGATGCGGACGATGGCCGCCTTCTCGTCCGGCGAGCGGGTCTGCACGCGGAGCACGTCGACGAGCTGGCCGTCGGGCGCGACCACCGCGTTTCCCTCGAGCCAGGCTCCCATGTCGCCGCCGTTCCACGCGCGGTCGCTCGGCAAAAAGTTGCTGTTGGTCCAGTTGTCGGCACGAAGCAGGTCGGCATCGACCGGAACCGACATCATGCCGGCCCGGTAGTTGATCCCCCAGGCGACCGGCGGGTTGCGCCACTCGAACGCCCGCCATAGCCGGCCGGCATGTTCGAGGACGGGCAGCAGTGGTACTCGCCGTTGTCGCGAAGGATGCCGGTCGCGCGGTCCTTCGGCGTCGTCCAGGTGACGCCCCCGTCGGTCGAGCGGCGGATGAGGATATTGCCGTGGTGCCGGTCCGGGCCGAGCAGATACAGGGCCCCCCGGTGAACGAACAGACTCGACCAGAACGCCCCTTGCACCTCGGAGAGCTTCTTCCACGTCTTGCCGCGGTCGGCGGAGCCGAAGACGGCGGTCCGCGCGCTCTTGAACTCGTTCGACTTCGGCCCGAAGAAGTCGTGCGACGCGACATAGCCGCCGCTTGGCAACACGGCGATGCTCGGCGAGCCGACGTACAGTCCGCTCGACGCCGGCACGTGGTCGATCACCACGCCGGGGACCGTCGCGGGGGGCTCCCCGGCAGACGCAGCAATGGTCCCAACCAACAACCAGAGGGCCGGAAGGACGAGGTGTCGAGTCATGGCATGCGGCATTCGGGTTCGAGAGGTCAAACAGCACGGGCCTTCATCTTCGCTCGAACGACGCGGCGCGACAAGCCTCGCGGGGGCAACTCATCAGGCCACCTGCGCCAGTCGCTCGACGATGGCTCGGTATCGGGCCAGGTAGTCGAATGTGGGCTTGGCGCTGCGCCCTTGGTTCAGGTCGTGGCCGATCTCGTCGGCGTGGTCGGCGGGCCAGGGGTCTTCGGGGCTCTCGCCCCAAGCGGCCGACTCGACCGAGACGAGCCCGTCGTTGGCCGCCGCGCCGGTCCGGGCGATGATCCAATGGCACGGCGCCAGAACGAGGCTTGTGGGGCGGGGACCCGGGCGGCCCTTGCCGGCGTAGGAGAAGTAGCGGACGCCGGGATGGTCTGGAAACCGCTCGTTGAACCGAGCCGCGCCTTCGGTCGTCAAATCGACGATGCCCAGGCCCAGGTCGAGGTAGGCGTCGAACCGCGTCCCGGCGCTGGCCGGCAGCCGGCCGCCGCCGGTCAGGAAATCGGCCACGGGCGAGCCGCGGTGCGGCGTCGAGATGGTCGAAAGGCTGGCGACCTTTTCGGCGATGTTCTCGGGATTGGACGGCGAGAGGCACCACCGCGCGTCGAGGCCGCCCATGCTGTGGGCCACGAGATGGACTCTCTCCGCCGGGTCGAGTTCGCCCGCCGCAAGCGCCGCCAGAATCTGGTCGCGAAGTTGCGCTCCGCGAAGTTGGATTCTCGCCAGCGGCGAGACCTCGGTCTCGAGGATCTTCAAATGCAACTGGGGCAGCGCTTCGGCAAGGTACTCCTTCACCCCGTGGAAATAGTGGATGCCATAGCGCCGCTGGAAGCCCAAGAATCCGTGTGCCAGAACGAGATTCATCTCGGCCATCTCCCGGTTGGAATGCGGCGACGCCTCGCCGCCCCCAGAATCTGACGATTTCCTCGCGGGGGTTCAAGCCCTGGGACCCGGGAAGTACAATCGGAAGAAATGCCGTCCCCGGTGGTACGAGGCCGAGGCATCCACAACGCCTTGGAGTCGCGATGGAACTCTCGCCTTCGGTGTATGAACATGCCGCGGCGGTCATCGGGCGCACGCCGTGGGAGGTCTCGCGCGACGCGGAGTGGTTGTTCGAGGCCCACGCGGCGGCGTACCGGCTCTATCGGCAGACGCCGATCATGCCGGGTATCGATATCTACAACCTCGAGGCCGAGGCATACGGCGGCAAGGTCGAGAACCCGGGCGGGTTCGGCATCCCGGCCATTGCCCGGCCGATTTTCACTTCGGCCTCCCACCTGCTTGGGCTTCGCCCGCTCGATCCCAAGCGCGACGGCCGGATTCCGATGCAGATTGCCGTGGCGGCCCGGCTGGCCAAGACCTTTCCCGAGGCCGTGGTGCGCGTGCCGGTCAGCGGCCCGTTCTCGATCGCCAGCAACCTGGTCGGATTTCAGAACCTGCTGTGCGACGTGGCGGTGGACCCCGACACCGTGGCCCGGGCCTTGATGCACCTGGTGGCCGGGCAGGTGGCGCTGGCCGAGGAGATCAAGGCCCAGGGCGTCGACGTGGCGTTTTTCGAGTCGGCGGCTTGTCCTCCGCTGCTGTCGCCCGCGATGTTCCGCCGGGTCGAGCTGCCGGCCCTTTCGGCCATACTCGCCGGGATGGCCCGGGTGCTGGGGCATCCCGTGCCCTGTATCATCGGCGGCGACACGACGCCGATCCTCGACGCGATCCTCGAGACGGGCACCAGCTACGTGGTCGCTCCGTACGAAACCGACCAGGAGGCGTTTATGAAGAAGATCTGGGACCGCACCGAGGTGCGCGTGCGTGTGAACACCGATGTCGAGGTGATCTCGCG
>JANLFZ010000627.1 GCA_024653385.1 Thermoguttaceae bacterium
CGGTTCTCGACCATGTCGATGCGCCCCACGCCGTTGCGCCCGCCGATCCGGTTCAGCTCGCGCACCACCTCGAACGCGGTGAGCCGCTTGCCGTTGACCGCCACGGGCACGCCGGCCCCGAAGCCGATGGTCACCTGTTCGATCCGGTCGGGGGCCTTTTGGGGCGAGACGGTCATGCCGAACTCGACCAGCTCGACGCCGTTGACCGCCAGATCCTCGAGCTTGCCCGCCTCGTAGCTGATGTGCAGGCAGTTCTCGTCGGAGCTGTATGGCTTGGCCGACGTGGCCTTGACCGGAATGCCCTTGGCCTGGCAATAGGCGATCATCTCGCTGCGGCCGGGGAACTTCTGGCGGAACTTTTCGATGCGCCAGGGGGCGATCACGCGCAACTCGGGCGCCAGCGCGTCGGCGGCAAGCTGAAAGCGGCACTGGTCGTTGCCCTTGCCCGTGGCTCCGTGCGCGTAAGCCTCGGCCCCGACCTCCCGGGCGACCTCGATGCAGACCTTCGAGATCAAGGGCCGGGCGATCGACGTGCCCAACAGGTACATCCCCTCGTACTTCGCCTGCCACTGGAGCACGGGAAAGGCGAAGTCGCGGCAGAGTTCCTCTTGCGCATCGACGATGCGGGCCGAGCGGGCGCCGATTCGCTTGGCCTTATCGAGGATCGCCTGGCGGTCTTCGCAGGGCTGCCCGAGGTCCACGTAGACCGCGTGGACGTCGAACCCCTCTTCGATCAGCCAGCCGAGGATGACCGAGGTATCCAACCCACCCGAGTAAGCCAGAACACAACTTGGCATAGACAACGTATCCCATGCGCGGGCCAAAGCAACGCGGAACGACTCCGCCGACAGCGAAAGACGTATTGTCCTTATTGCCTCTCGGGCTGGCAAGACCCTGGTGTCGCGCGGCCCCCCCTCTTTTATGCCCGCTGGGGGCGTTGCATAATGCGGTGGTTGCACGCCGGCACCTGGCGGCGCGAGGTCGCTGCCCGGCCCCGGTGGCCGTTTTCTTGGGGCGGCGGCCAAGGCGTTGGACAAGGCGAGGAGGGTTGCCATGAAACGGCGTCGGTTCGTTCAAGGCGCGGCGGCGCTGGGCGCGGCGCCGTGGGTCGTGCCGGGGTCGGCCCTGGGGTTGGCGGGTCGCCCCGCCGCCAGCGAGCGCATTGGCGTGGCGTTCATCGGTCCCGGGGGCCGGGGGGTCCAATTGGTGCGCGAGTTTGCCGGCCGACCCGACGTCGAACCCTTGGCCGTCAGCGACGTGCGCCGCGGCGTGCGCGAGAAGGTCAAGACACTGATCGAGGAGATGGTCGCTCCGCGCAAGGCCGGCGGCCAGTACCGCGGCTGCGCGGCGTACCGCGACTTCCGCGACGTGCTGGCCCGGCCCGATGTCGACGGCGTGGTGATCGCCGCGCCCGAGCACTGGCGACCGATCATGTGCATCATGGCGGCCAAGGCCGGCAAGGACGTGTTTTCCGAGAAGCCGTTCGCCCTTTCGATCAAGGAAGGCCAGGCCATGGTCGCGGCAATTCGCCGTTACGGCCGCATCTTCCAGCACGGCACCCAGCGGCGGAGCAACAACGAGGGGAACCTGCGCGACTATTGCGAGATGGTCCGCAGCGGGCGCATCGGCAAGGTGAGCCACGCGGTGGTCACCGTCGGGCCGTCGCCGCAGCCCGACTTTCCCGAATATGCCGCGCGGGTCCGGCCGCGTGGCGGCCGTACCGGTTCGTGGGGCATTGGCAGGGATTCCGCGATTTCGGTCTGGGCTCGATCGGTAACTGGGGTTCCCACGTGTTGGACATGGCCCAGTGGGCCCTGGGCAAGGACGAGGAGGGACCGGTCGAGATCCTGCCGCCCCAGGGCGATGCCCCGCTCACGTTCCGCTACGCCGACGGCATCGAGATCCGGTGTCCTCGCACCCCGGGCGACTCGGCCGACACGATGGTGTTCGGCAGCCGCGGGCAGAAGCGGATCTTCGGGGGCCCCAAGGTGCCCGAGAAGTTCGACCCCACCCCGTTGGGCCCGGGCGACGTGCGGCTCTATCGTCCCCGAAACAACGACCACAACGGCAACTGGCTCGAGTGCATGCGCACTCGGAAGAAGACGATTTGCAACGAGGAGGTGGCCTACCGCTCCGGGTCGCTGTGCATGTTGATCGCCATCATGGACCAGCTCCAGCGTCCCTTGCGGTACGATCCGGTTCGGGGCGAGTTCCCCGGCGATGCCGAGGCGAACCGCCTGTTGGATACGCCCAAGCGCAGCCCTTGGCAGGTGTACTAGAAATTCTCCCCTCGCCCGCGTGCGGGAGATTGGTCGGGGGTAAGGGCGGCCGGCGCCCCAAAGACCCTGTAGATGGCTGGACAAGTTTCTCAGTGCGGAGAACCCATGCATTCGGCAATTGCAACCGCCGAGATTCCTCGGCTTGTGGAAGAACTGACCGGCCGGGCTCCGCCCGCCTCGCGGAGCGCGGCCGAGTGGGAGGCCGCCTACGCGCGGGTGATCGACGCATTGGCTTCGGCCAAGGATTTTCCCGAGCCGGGCCGCAAGTCTCCGCGCTCGCCCAAGGCGATTCTCGACGAGATCGTCCGCCGCGCGATGCATCCCGAAAAGGCAACCCAACGCACGGCCCTTTCGCGGGCATTGCTTGCGCGGTTGCAGAAGACGACCCAGCTCAACGAGCGGATCTTCTGCCTGCGGCAGCTTACGGTGATCGGCGGCGACGAGTCGGTCGGCCCGATCGCCGAGTTGCTCCACGACGCCGATGCGACCGTGCGCCAATACGCCTTGGGCGCCTTGGAGTGCAACCCGTCGCCGGCAGCGGGCCGGGCCCTTGTCGAGGCCCTGCGGGGCGCCGGTGAGCCGGCGTGGCGCGTGGCGATTCTCCACGCCCTGGGACGCCGGCGCGAGGCCGCGGCCGAGCCGGCGCTGGCCGAACGGACTGCCGACCGCGACGACGACGTGGCCTGTGCCGCGGTCATGGCCTTGGCCAACTTGGGCGCCGCCGTGCCCGAGGAGGGTTTCGCGTCCGCCCCGCCGCAGCGATCCCCCGCGCGTGCGTCGGTGCA
>JANLFZ010000628.1 GCA_024653385.1 Thermoguttaceae bacterium
CTCGGCCTCGATGAGCGTGGCCGACGGCGCCTCGGGCGTGCCGCGGATCGAGCTGGCGCGCCAGCAGGTCGAGCGGTGGTATGCACGGCTGGCCCAGGATTTCGCCGTTTACTTGATGCAGTTTTCCGACCGCGCGACGCCGCTGCACGATCCGTCGCAACTGGCCGCGCTGACGGCCAACGGCCGTTCGACGTCGCTCTCCACGGCCTTGCAGGCCGCGGTTCAGCAAGTGCCCAAGAAGGAACTGGAGGCCGTCATCCTTCTATCCGACGGCATCCACAACACCGCGCGCAGTCCGGTCGAAGTCGCCGGCAAGCTGGGCGTGGTCGTTCACACGGTGGGCGTGGGGGCGAGCCTGCGAAGCAACGTCTCGTTCCGCGACGTGCAAGTCACGGGCATCGACTGCCCCGAGCAGATGTCGATCCACAACAAGGCCAAGATCACCGGCTCGATCGAAGGGATCGGCCTGCGCGGCCGGCCGATCCAGGTCTTGCTGGACGAAGACGGCAAGCAGATTCAAGAGGCCGAGCTGACGCTCGACGACGTCGAGGGCTCGCAGAAGGTCGAGTTCGAGTTTCGCCCCGCGGTCAAGGGCCGGCACACGTACACGGTGCGCGTGGCGCCATTGGCCGACGAGAAGATCGCCCAGAACAACCAGCGCACCGCGGTCGCCATGGTGACCGAACCGGGAATCCGCGTACTGTACATCGAGGGGACCACGCGCCGCGAGTACGGGGCGATTTCGTCGTGGTTCTTGGCCAAGGATCCCGACATCGAGTTCTGCTCGATGTACCAGACGCGGCAAAACACGTTCGTCGCGCGGGGGAACCTCCCCGATCTGGTACTGAAGTCGATTCCGTCCGACGAAGAGACGATCCGCAAGTTCGACGTGTTCATTCTCGGCGACCTGGACAGTTCGTTTCTGCGGGCCGAGGTGCAGGAGATGATTCTGCGCCGCGTGCGCGAGGGGGCGGGCCTGTTGATGATCGGCGGCTATCACGCGCTGGGGCCGGGCGGATACGGCGGAACGCCGCTGGGCCAGGCCATGCCGCTGCGCCTGGGCGGGCGCGAGATCGGGCAGATTACCGACCCGTTCCTCCCGCAACTGACCCCCGACGGCGTTCGCCACCCCATCTTCGCCAACATCGACGGTTTCTTCCCCACGCGCGCCGCGCCGCCGCGCGAGGCGGGCCTGCCGGAACTGGATGGCTGCACGAAGGTCGAAGGGGCCTCGCCCGGGGCCACGGTGCTGGCCACCAACCCCCTGGCCGGCGACATGCCCGTCTTGGCCGTCCAAACTCTGGAAAAGGGCCGCACCGCAGTCTTCTGCGGCGATACCACGTGGAAGTGGCAACAGGGCCCCCGGGCCATGGATCAGGAAACGCCGTTCTTGCGCTATTGGGGCCAGATGGTCCGCTGGCTCGCGGGGCGGTCCGAGGCGGTCGAGGCCAAGGCAAGCATTTCGGCCGCCACCGACAAAGGTCTTTACGACCCCGAGGAACCGGTGAAGATCACGGCCATCGTGCGCGACGACAAGGGCGAAGGGACCCCCAGCGCCACCGTGACGGCCAAGGTCCAAGGGCCGTCGAACCAGGTCGACGAGGCGCCGATGGTCGTTGCCCCGGGCCCCGGCGGCCACTACGCCGCCGCCTACGTGCCCAAGACGGCCGGCAAGTACGAAATCGTCGTCGAGGCCAAGGTGGGCGAGACGTCGCTTGCCAGCGAGAAGCTGCCGATCGAGGTGGGGCGTGTCAACCTCGAATTCGAAAAGCTCGACATGGACGAGAAGACCCTTGCCCGCATCGCCGCCGAGGGCAAGGGGCGGTACGTCCACGTGAGCGTCGCCGATAATCTTATCGAGCAGCTCAACAAGAAAGTGCGGCAGAAGACCGAGAAGAAAGAGCGCAAGCTCTACTGGCCCCCGGGCCTCTGGACGCTGTTCGTGGCGGTGCTGACCGCCGAGTGGATCTTGCGGAGGCGATTCCAGCTCAGATGAGCCCCCCAACCCAGAGACGGAATTGATGACCGATTACGACAGTCCTTGGAAGGAGGCGCTCGACCTGTACTTCGAGCCGTTCATGGCCTTCTTCTTCCCCGATGCCCACGCCGAGATCGACTGGGGCCGCGGGTACGAGTTGCTCGACAAGGAGTTGCAGCAGATCGCGCCCGAGGCGGAATTGGGCCGGCGGGCCGTCGACAAGCTGGTCAAGGTCTGGCGCCACAATGGCGACGAACGATGGGTCTTGATCCACATCGAGGTGCAGGTTTCGGAGGAAGGCGGCTTCCCCAAACGGATGTACGTCTACAACTATCGGGTGTTCGACAAGTATAATAGGGAGGTGGTGAGCCTGGCCGTTCTCGCCGACGAGAACCCCTCGTGGCGGCCCAGCGAGTTCGGCTACAGCCTGTGGGGGTTCAGCACGAATATCCGGTTTCCGGTGGTGAAGCTGCTCGATTACGCGGCGCGGTGGCAGGAACTGGAGGTCGACCCGAACCCCTTCGCCATGATCGTGCTGGCGCACGTGAAAACCTTGGAGACAAGGCACGACCCGAACCTGCGCCGCGCCTGGAAGGTCCGGCTGGTCAAGGGGCTAATTGATCGAGGGCTCAGCGCGGCCGACGTGCGAGGGCTGTTCCGGTTCATCGACTGGGTCATGGAGCTGTCCACCGAGCTTGACAAATCGTATTGGCACGAAATCCACGAGTACGCGGAGGAGAAACGTATGCCATACATCACAACCCCGGAGCGTATGGGAAGGGAGGAGGGAGTTCAGCAAGCCCGGTTGGAGGACATCGAGTTGGGGCTCGAAGCCCGCTTCGGCGCCAAGGGGCTGGAACTCTTGCCCAAGATCCGTCAAATCGAGGATGGGGAGACGCTCAAGGCATTGCTGCGGTCGCTATGGACTGGCTCCAGCTTCGAGGAGTTCGTCGCCCGCTTGGAAGAAGCCCGGCCCACGCAGGGCCGATGACCCCTCTCAGCAGCCCCGCCGAATGATCCCTCCTGGCGGCAGAGCCCGCCAAGCCCGATGAGCGCCCAGACCGGATACCGCTTCC
>JANLFZ010000061.1:0-1977 GCA_024653385.1 Thermoguttaceae bacterium
GCCGAAGCGTACGAGGACAAGGCCGACCTCGTCGTTCACACCGAGCGGTACGGCGCAATCCAGGACTGCCTCGGAATGTGCTGGTTCGCCTCGCACCGGGTGGCCCCGCGCCTCATCGAGACCTATCACATGGGGGTGTACGCCGAGCTGATCGCCCGCGCCGCCGGCCCCAAGGTTCGCTGCCGGGGGCCAGTTGGCCGGCCGAGGGTATTGCATGCCGCTACGCGGCGCACGCGTGGACCAGGCCGCGTGCCGGGCCGCGCCCAGGGTACGGACCTTCCAACTGGCCACCGTGCCGAAGTTCAGCATGAGCGCCATGACGAACAACAGCATCGGCAGCGCCAGCACGAACTCCAACGGCGACAGCCCGTGCCGGATCGGGCGTCGCATGGCGGTCTGTCGTCCGTGGTCGATGGTCATGGGGGTATGGTCACGAAGCCCTGGCCCGCGATGTTCAATGCGTGCTGATGGTTCCCATGTCCTCCGGCCGAAGAGGCCCCAGGCGCGGCAAGCGATACCCTTCGCGCGCGAACGTGGGCAGTGGCGGAGGAGTCTGGAGAATTTGGGCGAGGCACGGTTGAGTGGCGGGCACGAGTTGGACGGTCCAGTTCTGGTTGAACAAGTCCCATTGCGACGAAAACCGGTGGGTCTGGCGGCCCACGTAGTAGCGGATTTCCGGGTTCGGGGTGGGCGGCGACGGGGGAGTGTCGGACGGGATATCGGGAAAATCGCCCGGCACGCCGCCGATCGGCATGTGGCTGCTTCCGCCCCCGGGCGCATCCGACAGCCACTCCAGGCGGAGCCGCGGGATGAACACCCGCGCCTCGGCATACGCCACCGCGTCGTTCTCCATCGGATTGCGAAACAGCCCCGGGAGCATTTCCGGTACCCGACGCCAATACGCCACGCCGAGGAAGGTAAAGTTCCGCGCCAAGTGGCTGGTGGTCACGCCGGCATCGTCGAGATCGAGATCGGCCTGGTCGACCCGCAGCAGATGGGGCAGATTGGCGTTCGGGTACTCGACCGTCAGAAGTCGCTGGAGTTGCCCGCACGTAAACGCGCGCCACAGGTTGCCGAACTGGCACATCTTCGCCTCGCGGTCGAAAATGTACATGGTCTGGTTGTTCCAGTCCCGCAGGTACGCGTCGGCCAGGGCATCCCGGCGGCTTCTGGCCCGGGCCAGGTAGCGGCTGTCGCCGGCCAGGGCCTCGAACACGGGGTCGACCACCGGGAGCGTCGGTCCGAGTTGTTCGGCCGGGCCGCCGACGGGCATGGGCACCGCGTCCGGATCGCTCGTGCGCCACAAGACGCCGTACATGAGGCCCCGCCCACGGTTCGGATCACCGTCGCGCCGGGCCACTTCGGCCGCGGCCAATTGGGCGATGTCGGGGAAGGTGCGCACCACGGCGCGCTGGTATTCGGGAATCATCTCGGCCGCCAGAATCTCCTCGAACAACGGCAAGATCCGTTCCGACGCCGCCGCGGCCCAGTCGCCGTAGGTCTGCACCAGTTGCTGCTCCAGCGGCGTCTTCCGGACGATGGCCGCGCCAAGCCGCTCGAACTTGGGAAAACCCGATCGCCGGAACACCGGACCGATTCCGTCCCAAGCGGCGAGAATGGCCGGGACGTACCGCTCGGCATTGCGGTCGCGGGCTTCGCGCAGGAAGGCCGTCATGGCGAACACATCGCTGAGCAGGTGGTTCGTGAACGCCAGCGTGTTCAAGCCCCGCGCCAAGACCGCGCTCCCCGAGTAGGCCACCGCGTCGGCCGCGTTCTGGAGGCGTATCTTCCCGTCGACATGCCGGCCCACGTTCATCACCATGCCCAACAGCATCGTCAACAGGAGCACGGCGAAGACCGACAACAGGCTGATCGCGCCCTCCTCGCAGCGATCGAGCCGGCGCAAGCCGAAGACGGCGCGGACGAGCCATCTGGCGTTAGTCGAGCGGGTAGACATAGGGTAGCACCGATTTCTCG
>JANLFZ010000061.1:1987-18588 GCA_024653385.1 Thermoguttaceae bacterium
TGCCCAGTGTCGCCGTGGCCGTCAACGGGTAGACGTACACGTTCGGGCCGGTTCGGATGTGCCGGCTCACGGCGTCCTGCACGTGGCCCGGATGCCGGAGGACCCGGCTGGCCAACAGCCGCCCGGGGCCCGGCAACAGGGCCAATTGGTGCGTGACGGTCACGGTCACGTGGTCCTGCCAACCCAGTTCCATGCCCTGGCGGAACTCTTCGAAGTCGGGTCCGACGTAGTGCGTCACCAGCGGCGGCTCGTAGTTCGGATGATAGAAGCGGATCTGCACATCGGTCAGCGGGACGTTCTCGTAGACCCAGTCGCCGGCCGCTTCGTCCCACCGCTCGATTTCCATCCTCCCGGCCGCGTACGCCAGTTTGTTCCGCAGGCGCGTCAGCACGGCCTGTTGCGCCGAGGCGTTGGGAGCAAGCGCATCATAGGCCCGCCTCATCGCGTCGGCCGCTGCCGCGCCAAAAGGAGGTTCTTGCAGCCCCAGAGATCGCGACGGGCAGATGGGCAAGCACGCCAGCACGGCGGCCCAAGCGATCTTCTGGTGCTTCACGCTGCCGGGCTGCACGACAAACGTCATGCCGCCGTCGGTCGGACCGTAGTTGGGGTCCGCCGGGTTCGTGATCGGAAGCTGCTGCGCCGCCTCGCGATCCAGCTCGTAGTAGGGAATGCAGTTCTCCCACTCCAAGACGCCGTGGCTGGCAACCCGCTGGGGAATCCAGACCACGGCACTTCGGGCCGCGGCATAGGCCGCATAGTGGACGACCACCGTGGCGATCATCAACTGGCTGACCTGCACGATGAACAGGATCACCCAAAGAAACACCGGCAGCGTCAGCACGAAGCTCAGACTCTGCACGCTGCCGTCTTGATCGCCGTGCAGGTGGACCAAGCGCCGCCAGTCGAATCGGGCCCGGTTGAGATGGACGAGCAGTCGCAGAACGACGAGCGAGAGGACCAAGAGGCCGAACCACGGCAGGCAGGCCGAGAGTGCCGCGCGATGCATCGGTGGGCCTCCCTCACAGTAACCGTTCGACCAGCGAGAACTCGACGATCACCGCGGCCGCCAAGGCGCACGGAGCCAGGTACAAGGGAGACTGGAATTGCGTTCGCTCTTCCGGCGTGAGCGGACCGGGCTTTGCCAGCCGCGCAAACCAACCGAGTTGGCGCATTGCCAGGCGCAGCAACATCGCCGGCCCGAGTCGCCACACCAAGGCGATCAATCCGGCGCAGCCGCCGAGAACGAAGGTCCACAGCATCGCGGTGATGCCGCGGTCCGTCCCCAGCACGGCGCCCATCATCGCCAGCAGCTTCACGTCGCCACCTTTGACTTGGAACAGCACGAAGCACACCAACAGCACGAACCCGCAGGCCGCAAAGCCGAGAAGGCTATCCGCCAATCCGATCCAGCCGAGCGCTTCGAGCGTCTCCCAATCGACCAGCGCTGCCCAACCAAGCAGGGTCCCCAGTCCGTTGAGCCCCCAGGCCGCCAGGATCCCGGGATAGGTGGTCCAGTTGTAGATCTTGTGGCGAAGGATGTCGGTTGCCGCGACGACCGACAACAACCCCAGCAACAGGACCGTGGCGACCATGAGGCCGAACCGTCAGGGGACGGTGCCGGGCTGCTGGGCTTGCTGCGCGCCTTGTTCGAGGTCCGACAAGCCCTGCTCGAAAAAAGCCCGGATGCGCGGCCAGCCGTATCGGATCAAGAAGATCAGAATGGGCAAGGCGATCGCGCCGATAATCAGGATGGTCTCGAGGCTGACGGCCCCGTCTTCACTCTCGTGGACCTTGCGAAGCAGGCCCCCCAGCGATGCCTTCTTCATAAGCACCTCTCCTCGCTCGGACGCTCTGGGCAATGGCCTGGTGGTCTATAGGAATGGCCAAGACACCAAGAGCGACACCATTTCGTATGCCAAACGGATGATCCTCGGCCCTATGCGAAGAATGAACACCACCATCGGCAGGACGACGCCGAGAATCAGCACGTAGTCGAGCGAGGCCACTCCCGCCCGGCTCGCTCCGCGTGTCGTCGCCGATCGGTTGCGCGGGTCACTCACGATGACCGCCTCCGAGTGTCCCATGGTAACTATTTCGTCCACAAGGGGCCAGTCCGTTGGATCCGTTCCGCCAACCCCTGTTCGTAGGGCTCCCGGGCGAAGGTCGGCTTCTCGCCCGTGGGAACCAATTCGGCGATCAGGCGGCCCTCGTCCGTCTTGCCGCAAAGCCGATTGACGAACAGGTCGCAGGTTCGATACTGGTTGGCCTCATCCAGGCCGCGGACCTCGGTGATGCGGGTAACCTTGCGGGAACCGTCCTCGCTGAACCGGGCGATCTGCACCACCAGTTGGATCGCGGAGGCCACCTGCGCCCGGGCCACGTACACCGGCAGTTCCACGTCGGACATCAGCGAAAGCGTTTCCAGACGCATCAGGGCGTCGCGGGGGCTCTCGGCATGAATCGTGGACATGCTGCCCGCATGACCGCTGATCATCGACTGAATCAGGTCGAGGGCCTCGCCCCCCCGCACCTCTCCCACGATAATCCGGTCGGGCCGCATCCGCAAGGAATTGCGGAACAGCTCGCGCACGTCGAGCCCCCCGCGACCGGCCGAGTCGGCATGGCGGGCTTCGAGATAAAGACAATGCGTCTGGATCAGACGCAGCTCGGAAGTGTCTTCAATGACGACGATCCGTTCGGCCTCGGGAATCGCGCGCGACAGCGCGCCGAGCAACGCGGTCTTGCCGGTTCCCGTCCCGCCCGAAATCAACAGGTTCTTCCTCAGGCGGACGCACAACTCGAGAAACTCGATCGCACTGGCCGAAATGCTGCCGAAACGAAGGAAATCGTCCAGCGTGAGCGCTTGTCTCGAGAACTTCCGGATTGTTACGTACGTGCCACCCCGCGCACTGGGGGGAATGATCGCATGAACTCGCGACCCATTGGGAAGCCGGGCGTCCAGCACCGGGTGTTCGTCGGTAATCTCCCGGCCAACCCACTGGGCGATGTTGTGGACCGCCGAGCGCAGCGCGTCTTCGCTGGCGAATCGAAGGCCGGTGTACTCGAGCCGTCCGTGGCGCTCGATGTACACGTCCTGGGGCCCGTTGACCATGATCTCGGTGACCGTTTCGTCCTCCAGGAGCCGACCGATCGGCTCCAGGAAGTACTTTACGCTGGCCTCGAAGATCGCTTGCCGGGTCATCGCGGGGAGTTGGCGGAAAACGAGGCAGCCGAACCGCCCCCATGGGCCCAACAGTCCGAGCCGCCGGGCGGAAGACGCGGAACCAATGAAAGGACAAGGAGTTCAGATTTCATCATCCGCGACGCCCGCCCCGCTGTCAAGCGCGGGGACCCTCGAAAGCATGCGGGGTTCGTGCGGGTCTACCCCTCGACGGTCGATCCGCGACAACCTACAATACACGTCTTGGTCGTCAGCAAGGTTGGGATTGATGAGCGAGTTTACCCACATTAACCCCTCTGGGGAAATCCGGATGGTCGATGTGGGTGGTAAAGAGATCACCTTACGGAAGGCTCGGGCCAGCGCGTGCGTGCGCATGAAGGCGTCCACCCTCCAGAAAATCCAAGAGGGTGCCATCGCCAAGGGAAGCGTGCTCGAAACGGCTCGATTGGCGGGGATCATGGCAGCCAAGCAGACGGGCGCGTTGATCCCGCTCTGCCACCCCCTGCCCCTGGATGTCGTCTCGGTCCGTTTCGACTTCCCCGACCCCACCACCGTGGCCATCGAGGCGGAGGTTCGGGCCACCGCGCGCACCGGCGTAGAGATGGAAGCCCTGGTCGCCGCGAGCGTCGCCGCGCTGACCGTGTACGACATGTGCAAATCGCTGGACCGCGCCATGGTGATCGACCGCGTCCAGTTGGAGGAGAAATCGGGCGGACGGAGCGGCCACTTTGTTCGAGGGCACTCGGGAACTGATTGATGAGCCAAGGCACCAGCCCATGCCGGCCCACGGGAGAGGTGTTGCGGGATCTCTATGCCCCCGTCCAGGCCGAACTCGACCAGGTGGAAGCCATCCTCCGCGGAGAACTCCACAGCGATTTCCCGTTTGTCGACGGGTTGGCCCAGCACGGCTTTCAGCTCGGCGGCAAGCGGCTGCGGCCGGCTTTGGTGCTGCTTAGCGGCCGGGCCTGCGGGCCTTTGGGCAGCGCACATCCGATTCTGGGGGCCGTGGTGGAATTGATCCACACGGCCACGCTGATCCACGACGACGTGCTCGACGAGGCCCTGGTCCGCCGCCACCTCCAGACCGTCAACTCGCGCTTCGGCAACGAGGCGAGCGTGCTGTTGGGCGACTACCTCTTCGCCCGCGCCATCTGCCTGGCAGCCCGGCTCGACAGCCTCTACGTCTGCCGGATCGTCAGCGACGCGGTGCGGATCATGTGCGAAGGCGAACTCCGCCAGGTCGGCACGCGCGGAAATTTCGACCTTTCCGAGGCCGAGTACCTCGAGATCGTGGCCGCCAAGACCGCCGAGTTGTGCGCGTGCTGTTGCCGGCTGGGCTCGCATTTCGCCGGCGCGGACGATCGGCAAACCGACATCCTGGCTCGTTACGGCCGCCGCCTGGGCATCGCCTTCCAGATCGTCGACGACGTGCTCGATGTTCGCGGCAGCGAGGCGGTGGTTGGCAAGTCGCTCGGAACCGATCTGGCCAAGCAGAAGCCCACGCTTCCGATCATCCGCCTGTTGGGCCAGGCCGGCCCGTCGGAACGGGGCCAGGTGATGGACATCCTCCGCCGCTCGGACGACCACCAGGCGGCGGCCCTGGCGCCGTGGCTGGCGCGGTTCGACGCCGTCGCCTACGCCCAAGAGCAGGCCGTGCTGCACGTGCGCCAGGCCCAAGAGGCACTGGACGCTCTACCGCCCTCGCCGGCGCGCGAGGCGCTGAAAGGTCTGGCCGACTTCGTCGTGCTGCGCGATCTGTAGCTCGATCGAGGCTCCCCGAGCCGGTATGACTGGTGTCGCCGCACACCAACCCGACGCGCCAGCGCGGGCCGCACATCCTGTGATCCTCGCTGGCGCCTTCGGGCCCATGGGGTTCCCTCGCTGGCGCTTCGGGTTGGTATGATGGGCGGGGCGGCGGGCCTATTCCTTTGGTCGTCGGGCCTCGGTGAGCATCGGCCGCAACTCATCGACGAAGTCGTGCACATCCTCGAACTGCCGGTAGACGCTGGCGAATCGCACGTAGGCGACCTGATCCAACGCGCGGAGCCGTTCCATGACCAACTCGCCGAGTCGCCGGCTTTCGACCTCCGACTCGAAGTTCGCTTCGACGTAGTTCTCGACGTCGGCGACGATGGCCTCGATCTGGGCGTCGCTGATCTTGCGCTTCCAGCACGCTTTTTCCAGTCCCAGGCGGATTTTGTCGCGGTCGAAGGGCACGCGGCTGCCGTCCTTCTTGATGACGGTGATCCGCATCCGCTCGACGCGCTCGTAGGTCGTGAACCTCCGGCGGCACGACAAGCACCGCCGGCGCCGGCGGATCGCCGTGCCGTCGGCGCTGGCGCGGGTGTCGAGCACGTGGTCGTTGTCCACGTGGCAATACGGGCATTTCATCGCGACGAACCTTTTCTGCCCCTGGATACCATTGCGGGGGCGCGGAGAAGCTCCGGCGCGCCATCGCCGCCGGCCGTCACGCCGGCTCGTCGGCGGGCCTGGCCGGATCCGTCGAGAGGCTCCAGTCGCGGCGCTGGCGCGAGCTGGGAATCTTCATCGCCTTGCGATACTTCGTCACCGTGCGCCGCGCCACGGTGATGCCGAGCCGGGCGAGTTCCTTGACGAGGTCGTCGTCGCTCAGCGGGTGCTGCTTGTCTTCGTTGTCGATCAGCTCCTGGAGCTTCAATCGCACGGTGTCCCAGGCGACCTCCTCCGCGTCGGCGCTCCGCGTGCCGCCGACGAAGAACCGCTTCAACGGAAAGATGCCTCGCGGCGTCTGGATCCACTTGTCGTCGACCGCCCGGCTGACCGTCGTCACGTGGACGCCGACCTTGTCGGCGATCTGCTGCATCTTCAGGGGCTTGATGTGTTCGGGCCCCTTGTCGAGGAACTCGGTCTGGTGATCGACGATCGCCTGCGCCACGCGGGTCAGCGTGTTGCGCCGCTGCTCGATCGACTCGATCAACCATTGGGCCGAGCTGAGTTTCTGTTTGATGTACTCGCGGGTCTCGTCGTTGGCCGCGCCGCTTTGGAGCAGCTTCCGGTAATACGGGCTGATGAACAGGCTCGGCGTGCGGCCGTCCTCCAGCCGAACCTTGTACCGCCCATCCTCCCCCTGCTCGATGAACACGTCGGGCGTGACGGCGGGCACCTGCTCGTCGTTGAACTCGGCCCCGGGCTTGGGATTGAGCGTGCGGAGTTGCCGGATCGCCTCTTGGATGCGCGGGATGGTGTAGCCGGTCTTGCGCGCAATGACCGGGAGCCGGTTGTGCTCGATGTCCTCCAGGTGGTCGGTGATCAGCGTCTTCATCTCGTCGTAGTAGGGCGTTCCCGGCGCAAGTTGCAGCAAGAGGCACTCGCGGAGGTCCCGGGCCCCGACGCCCGGCGGGTCGAGCCGCTGCACCACGGCCAGTGCCCGCTGCGCCAGGGCCAGGTCGTCTGCCGTGCCGGTCGGGCCCACCAGGTCCTCCAGGCTGCTCTGAAGGTACCCGTTGGCGTCGAGATTGTAGATGATGCGTTCGGCCATCGCGCGCGTCGCGGCGTCGAGGTCGAACCAGCCGAGCTGGTCGCGCAGGTAGTCGTGCAGCGACGGGGGCCGGGCGACCATGTTCGCCATCGCGTCGTGCTTGCGCTCGCCCTCTTCGTCCACCCGGTTGCGCGACGGCCGGGAGTGCTCTTCGAAGTGCTCCGGCCATTCTTCGTCCATCTTCAGGAGCCGCTCGAAGTCGCGCTCGTTGCTCTCCGACTCGTCGATGACCAGCTCGCGCTCCTCGTCGGTGGGCGCGTCGGGCGGCTCGACCTCGACCTCCTCCGAGGGAAGGTCCGGGTCCTCCTCGCGCAGCTCCAGGACCGGGTTCTCCTGAAGCTCCTGCTCGATCCGCTCCTGAAGCGCGAGGATCGGCAACTGGAGGATCTCCATGGACTGGATCATCCGTGGAGCCAGAATCTGCTTCTGGACTTGTCGCTGCTCTAATCCGAACGACAGGCGCATGGCTGCACTCGTATCAGAATTCCCGGCGCCCCGCAAGAGCGTCCGACAGGATTTCCTTGTTGGCGAACTCCAGCACACTGCCCGGCGTGATGCCGCGCGCCAAGCGCGTGATGCGGATCGGCACATCGGAGAGCAGGTTCGAGATGTACAGCGCCGTGCCGTCGCCTTCCACGGTGGGATTGGTCGCCATGATCAACTCGGCAAAGGCGCCGCTGCGGACCCGATGCACCAACGCATCGAGCGTCAATTGGTCCGGACCGATCCCTTCCAGCGGCGCAATCCGCCCCAAGAGCACATGGTACAGCCCCCGGTAGACCCCGGTCTGCTCCAAGGCCAACAGGTCGCGCGGTTGCTCGACCACGCACAACAGGTCTTGCTGACGCTTCGGATCGCGGCAGATCGCGCACTGATCCCCTTCGGCCAGATTGAAGCAGGTCCGGCAGTACCGCACGTTCTCCTTGACGTGACGGATGGCATCGGCCAAGGCCAGGGCCTCGGCGGCGGGCACGCGGAGAATGTGATAGGCCAGACGCTCGGCCGACTTCTTGCCGATGCCCGGCAGCTTGGTGAACTCCCGCACCAGATTCGCCACGGAATCGGTCAGTTCGGCCATGTCCGTTCGCCCTCCTTTGGCGCGGGACGGGCTTTTCGGTGCCGTCCCAACGCATGCAACCATCCAGGACCACGCAAAACGCCGACCAACCCCTCGGATTGTCTAAGTCTTATGAGGTATATCCATATCCCCTCCAGGGCCATCCCCTTGAGCGCCCGGCACGCCACCGAAAAACTTCGCCAGCGCTTGCTCTAGGCCAGGCAGTGGGATACCGCTCGTCAATCCGCGGACCTTCTCCGCATGAAGTTCCTTTGCTTTCGAAATCGCTTGGTTGACTGCCACCACGATAAGATCTTCGAGCAGTTCGCGGTCGTTCTGCGACACCATGGAGGGATCGACTCGGCAGCGCAGGACTTCCACCAAGCCGTTGACTTCGATCTCGACCATGCCGCCCCCTGCCGAGCCCACAACCCGCTGGTTGCGCAGCTCGTCGGTCATTGCATGCAGCCGGGTCCCAAACTCCTGAGCCTGCCGAAACAGGGCACCCAGTCCTGGCAAATCCTTAAGCACGCGAGTCTCCCAATGAACCAGCCGAGACAGACCGACTTCTCAACGTGGTCTCAAGTCCCAAAATGCGCGATGGCGGCCTCGCACAGCCGGTCTATGTCGATCGCCCCTTCTCCACGGGGGGGTCATCTACCCGAACCGGCCGGGCACCAAACAACTCGGCAGCACGCCGGACCATCGGGTGTTGCGCGACCTGGAGCATACGCTGGTGCGGGGGAACGACCCGCGGGGTCGCCTTCTCGGACGCCGCGGGCGCGTCCTCCAGCAGCGTAAACTCGACCGTGATGCGCTGGCCCGTCAGCTCAGCCAAGGCTTGTTCGAACTTCGCTTTCTGTTCGGGCCGTTCGCACACAGTCTTCGAAAAAGTATACGCCGGTCGGAAGCTCACTGCCAGCCGGTTGGGACCGGTCACGACCACACGAGCGAAGTGTTTGGCATGTTCCGCCCCGAAGCCGGGCAGCGACGCCAAGACGCGGGACCATATCTCCGTGGCGTTTTCGGCCGAAAGGGTAACTCGGGTGACGCCGGGCGAGGGCTTGGCGGGCGTCTTGAGCCCGGATGTGCCAGGCACCTCCCCGCGCGCCTCGACCGACGAGGGCGAAGGCTGGGGAACGCCGGCCCCCTCGCGGGTGCCGATTCCCTCAGGCTTTTTTTTTAGCGCCGCATCCGACGCTGCCGCGCTCGCCGGGAGTGCCGGTGGTACGCTCTCGGGGCCTGCCACCCCACCGCGCTGGAGTTGGGCAATCAGGCCGGCAATCTCGGCCAGGTCGTCCAGCCCGCAAATCCGCACCAAGGCCATCTCGGCCAGCACTCGACCTTGAGCGCTATAGTGCATGCGAGCCAAGGCGTGGTCGACGATTTGCATGGCGGCCAGGATGGTTTCCAGACCCAAGCGTTTCCCCGCCTCGGCCACCGCCTGCCACTGCCGGGGCGAGCTGTACAGGAACATCTCGCCGGGGCAGCCCACGGCGGCCACCATGGCATCGCGCAGGAAGCCCAAGAGCTGCTCCATCAACTGCGACACCTCGACGCCCTGTTGCACGGCGGCATCGAGTTCAGCCAGCGCGGCCGAGGCGTTGCGCTGGACCAGATGGCTCACCAGCGTGCCGAGCCGCTCCTCCCCCGCCGTGCCCAGCATGCCGTTCACGTCGGCCACGGTGATCCGCTCGGGGGCGAAGGCCAAAAGTTGCTCCAACAGCGATTGGCTGTCGCGCATCGACCCCGCCGCGCGCCGGGCGAGCAGTTCCAGGGCTTCCGGCTCGGCCGAGACCCCTTCGGCCTCGACGATCTGCTGGAGCCGTTTGGCGATGGACGCGGGCCGGATGCCCGCGAAGTCGAACCGCTGGCATCGCGAGAGGATCGTGATGGGGATCTTGCCGGGTTCCGTGGTGCAGAAGATGAACTTCACGTGCTCCGGCGGCTCTTCGAGCGTCTTGAGCAAGGCGTTGAACGCCTCGCGCGTGAGCATGTGGACTTCGTCGATGATGTAGACCTTGAACCGCTCGCGGCTCGGACGCACGTTGACGTTCTGGCGCAGCTGGCGGATCTCGTCGATGCCGCGGTTGCTGGCCCCGTCGATCTCCAGCACGTCGATGTCGTCGCCGGTGCTGATGCTCTGGCAAATGTCGCAGCGGTTGCAAGGCGTTGGCGTCGGGCCCTCGATGCAGTTGAGGGCCTTGGCGAAGATCCTCGCCGCCGAGGTCTTCCCAACGCCGCGTGCCCCGGTAAACAGGTAGGCGTGCCCAACCCGGTTCGTGCTAATCGCGTTCGACAAGGCCCGGGCCACGTGCTCTTGCCCGATGAGTTCGTCGAACGACTGGGGGCGGTAGCGCCGCGCGACGACGACGTACTCGTGAGGTCTTAAAGAGGGAGAGTTCGACGCGTCGCGGTTCGGGCGGGAATTGGCCATGCCTGGCCCGCGCTTGGTCTACGCGGTTCGTCGATCGTTCCGGAACAGAAGGGATGCAAAACCCACGGCTGTCGGCCCCCGAGGAGGGACCCACCGCACATGAGGATAACTACTTATGGCTGCTGGCTTTCGCCCCTGACCAGGTTCGCAGCTCCCCATTGCGGGGGCCCCTCCTCGGAGGCCGACGTCCCCGCGTCTTGAACGTTCATGGTACGGGCTGGGACCGACGGCGTAAAGGGGAGGGTGGACAAGGTCCCAGCCGATCGTCAACATGGGGCTTGCACTTGGCTCGTGCCGGCCCGATGCGTTTGCCGCACTGGCCGGGCATCGTGCCCGTCGCCAACACCTCATTGCACCTATGCCTCAGGTGGAGTCTCCATCGCCATGAAGCGTGCCCCACTGCCGAATCCACGCCTGGCGGCCAGGGGTCTTGCCATGGGATTGGCCTTCTTCGTCTGCGCCCGGATCGGTGCGGCGGAGAAGGACCCCGTGGTCGCCGACCTCGCCCGTTGGACCGCCGAGCAGGCGTGGCAATGGTACAAGCGTCAGCCGTGGCTTGTCGGGGTCAACTATCTGCCGAGCACGGCCTGCAACACCACCGAGTTCTGGCAGGCCGAGTCGTTCGACGAGGCGACCATCGACCGCGAGCTCGGCTGGGCCGAAGGATTGGGATTCAACACCTGCCGGGTGTTTGTCCAGTACCTGGTTTGGAAGCACGATCCCGAGGGACTCAAGAAGCGGCTGGACCGGTTCCTCTCGATCGCCGACCGACACAAGATCTCGACGGCCGTGGTCCTGTTCGACGATTGCTCGTTCGGCGATCCGCCGATCCGCGAGCCGTATCTGGGCAAGCAGAAAGACCCGATTCCCGGCATGATCGCCCCAAGCTGGACCCCCAGCCCGGGCTTGAGCAAGGTCGTCGACCGAAGCGAGTGGCCTGATCTGAAACGGTACGTGACCGACGTGGTGGGCACGCTGGCCAACGACCGTCGCGTCGTCCTGTGGGACCTGTACAACGAGCCGGGCAACTCGGGCATGGGCAACCAGAGCCTTCCGTTGGTCGAGGCGTCGTTTTCTTGGGCCCGAGAGGTCCGGCCGAGCCAACCGTTGACCGTTTCCGTTTGGAATGGCAGCCTTGCCGATCTCAACCGGCGTCAGATCGAGCTGTCCGACGTGGTCAGTTTCCACGCCTACACCGACTTCCAGGGCATGAAGGCCGCCATCGCAACGTACAAGGCGCACGGCCGGCCTGTCGTCTGCACCGAGTGGATGGCCCGGCTTCAGGGTAGCCGATTCGACACCGAATTGCCCTTGTTTCGGCGCGAAGGCGTGGGCTGCTACAGTTGGGGCCTGGTCAACGGCCGCATGCAATGCCAGTTCCCTTGGTGGTCCAAGCGGGGTTCGCCGGAACCCAAGGTCTGGTTCCACGACATCTTCCGTCGCGACGGGACGCCCTACGACCCGGCCGAGATCGAGGCGATCCGCAAGGTCACGGGAGTCGGCGTCGGGCGCTAGCGATCGGCGGGCGGCCGCGGCGGATCGGGAGCGAAGTGCCTGTTGACAGGCGTGTCGCGGGGTGGGAAACTAGGCACGATTTCCAGCAAGTTCCACGAGCAGGAGACACCCATGAGCGAACGAACGAACCGAAGCACCACCTCGCGCCGCGAGTTCCTCGCGCGGTCCGCGGGCGTTGCGGCGGCCACGGCCCTAGCCGGCCTGGCCGCGCCCCCCGTCCATGCCGCGGGAAGCGACGAGATTCGCGTCGCCTTGATCGGCTGCGGAGGCCGAGGTACCGGCGCGGCAGCCAACGCACTGTCGGTCAAGCCGGGCCCCATCAAGCTGGTGGCCATGGCCGACGTCTTCCCCAACCGGCTGCAATCCAGCCTGGACGGCCTGAAATCGCAGTTTCCCAACCTGGTCGATGTGCCCGAGGATCGCCGGTTCATCGGCTTCGACGCCTACCGCAAGGCCATGGACTGTCTCAAGGCGGGCGACATTGCGATCTTCGCGACGCCGCCGGCATTCCGGTGGGTGCATTTCGGTTACGCCATCGAGAAGGGACTCCATGTGTTCATGGAGAAGCCGGTGACGGTCGATGGCCCGACGACCCGCCGGTTGTTCCAGCTCGCCGACGAGGCCGACAAGAAGAACCTGAAGGTGGGGGTGGGCTTGATGTCGCGGCACAGCCGGGCCCTCCAGGAGTTGGCCGACCGCATTCGCGACGGCCAAATCGGCGACGTGGTGCTCTTGCGGGGTTACCGCATGCACGGCCCGGTCGGCTTCTTCTCGTCGCTGCCGAAGCCGCCGGATATCAGCGAACTGATGTTCCAGGTCCAGCGGTTCCACAGCTTCCTCTGGGCCAGCGGCGGGTGCTATAGCGATTTCTACATCCACATCATCGACCACTGCGGGTGGATGAAGGGCGCCTGGCCCGTCAAGGCCCAGGGCATCGGCGGCCGGCACTACCGGCGCAGCCCCGACGGACCCGAGTACGTCGATCAGAACTTCGACTCGTATTCGGTCGAATACCAGTTCGCCGACGGGACGACGTTCATCATGGACGGGCGGTGCATGACCGGCTGCACCGACCGGTACTCGAGCTATGCCCAAGGGACCAAGGGGCTGGCGATCATCTCGGCGCACGGCGACTGCGGCGCGCCGTCGAGGATCTACAAGGGCCCCGCCCCCGAGCGGTCGAAGCTGCTGTGGGAATCGAAGATCAAGCCCGGCGAGGAGAACCCCTACCAGAACGAGTGGAACGACCTGGTCGACGCCATCCGCAACAACAAGCCCTACAACGAGGCGAAACGCGGGGCCGAAGCGAGCCTGGTGACCTCGCTGGGCCGCATGGCCGCCCACACCGGGCAACTCGTCGCCTACGACGAGATCCTCCAGAGCGACCACGAGTTCGCCCCGGGGCTGGACAAGCTCACGGCCGACTCGCCCGCGCCGTTGCTCCCCGATGCCAAGGGTAAATACCCCATTCCACAACCGGGGATCACGCGCAAGCGGGAGTACTGAGCCTCAGAACAGAGGCGGCTTGCCCAGCTTGCGGCGGATGGGAACGAACTGGCCGGCATGCATGAGCCAATGCGTGCCGGCCAGTGCAAGCATCGATGCGACCGAAGGCGCGATCTCGCGGAAGGGTTCGGGGCCCGGGGCGTCCAGCTCGGCCTCGGGCGTGGCTTCGATCGCCGCCAGCGTCGCCGCGCGGCTCTGGTCGGCCAGGCTCAGGTACTCGGCCTTGCTCGAAAACCGCGCCGGGTCGTCCGAGGCGGCGCTTTGGGCGCTGTGCGCCTCGGCGAAACCCGGCGGCAACGCCCCCGCGTCGTGCCCGAGCATCGAGAGCATTTGACTGGTGCTCGCCGCAAGGTGCCCAAGCTGCCAGGCGATGTGGTTCGTCCCCGGCACCGAGCGGACCAGCAGATCGGCGTCGGTCAAGTCCTCCACGTAGGACCGCACGACGAGATGGCAGGATTCGACGAGTTGGCGGAGGACGTCTTTGGCGTCCATGGGCAAGGTCTCCCGAGAGGTGTCGGCAACGCGAGAATCCAGAAGCGTTCGGTAGTATGCGCGAGCACCGGCCGTGGGGCAAGCCGAGGCGGCGCGGGCCGGTGACCGAGACCGCTTGGGCCCATGCGCCACCCGCCGCGGCTCAGCCGTATTGCCCGCGGATATAGATCTCGGTTTGCGGGCGCTTGGGGTTGAGAAACAGATCGAGCGTCGAGGCGTGCTCGATGATCTCGCCCAAGAGCATGAAAATGCACTCCTGACTGGCGCGTCGGGCCTGGCCCATGTTGTGGGTCACCATGACAATGGTGTACTTTTCGCGCAAGCCGTCGATCAGCTCCTCGATCCGCTCGGTCCCCTCGGCGTCCAGGGCCGAGCAGGGTTCGTCCATGAGGATCACGCGGGGCTTCAGGGGCAGCAATCGGGCGATGCATAGTTTCTGTTGCTGCTCGAGCGTCAGCCGGGTGGCCCGGTGGTGCAGCCGGTCCTTCACCTCGTCCCAAAGATGCACGTCGCGCAGGGCCGACTCGACCATCTCGTCGCGCTGGCGGCGCCCGATCACTCCCCGCGCCACGTGGATCCGCACGCCGAACAGGACGTTCTCGTAGATCGAGATGGGCAAGGGGTTGGGACGCTGGAACACCATGCCCACCGTCTTGCGCAGCTCGCTTAGCGAGACGTCGGGGTCGTAGATGTTCTTGCCCAACACGCGGATCTCGCCCGTGGTCGTCACGTTGCCGTAGCGCTCGTTGATCCGGTTGAAGCACCGCAAGAGCGTGGTCTTTCCGCAGCCCGACGGGCCGATCAGCGACGTGATCAGCCCCGGCTTGATGCGGAGCGTCACGTTCTTGAGGGCCTGGAAGCTGCCGTACCACAGATTCAGGCCGGTGGCTTCGATGCTCAGTTGCATGGCACCCTTACCCGAATTCCCCGTTGACGTATCGTTCGGTCAGTCGTTGCGAGGGGGCGGTGAACAGCTTCTCGGTTTCGTCGACTTCGATCAGCCGGCCCGAGCTGAAAAAGGCCGTGCGGTCGGCCAGGCGCCGGGCCTGCTGCACGAGGTTCGTCACCAGCACGATCGTGGTCTGGCACTTCAGTTCGCGCAGGATGTCTTCGATCTTCATCGTGGTGACGGGATCGATGGCGATCGAGAACTCGTCGAGGCATAGGATTTCGGGCTGGAGCGACAGCGCCCGGGCGAGCGTCAATCGCTGCTGCTGCCCGCCCGACAGTCGCGTGCCGAGGATATCGAGGCGGTCCTTCACCTCGTCCCAGAGCATGGCCTGGCGCAGGCACCGTTCGACCAACTCGTCGAGCCGGCGGCGGTCGTGGATCCCCGCCCGCCGCGGCGCGTAGGCCACGTTCTCGTAGACCGACAGGGGCAGTCCCACGGGCAGCGGAAAGACCATGCCCACGCGGCGCCGCAGCTCGTATACGTTGCGCAGGCGATAGACGTCCTGGCCGTCGACGAGCACCTGCCCCGACACCCGGGCGCCGGGCACGAAGTCGATGGTTCGGTTGATGCACCTCAACAGGGTCGTCTTGCCCGAGTTCGCCGGCCCGATGATCCCGAAGATCTGCCGCGAGGGAATCTCCAGCGTCACGTCGCAAAGCGCGGTGCGGTCGCCGTATCGGACCGAGGCGTTCCGGAATTCGATGGGGGGGCGCATCGGCGGCCTACCATTTCTTGCGCGAACGCAGGTACATCCGCAGCCCGATCGACAGGCTGTTGACCACCAACACCAGGCCGATGAGCACCACCGCCGTGCCGTACTGGATCGGATCGGACACCCCGCGGACCTGGGTGGCCAGCGTGAAGAGGTGCATCGACAGGGCCATGAAACGGTCGTCCAGGCCGTAGGGGACGAACGAGGCCAGCCCGTGGTCGGCGACGGGCACGAAGAACACGGCCCCCGTGAAGAGGATCGGGGCGGTCTCGCCCGCCGCGCGCGACACCTGCAGGATCACCCCGGTAAGAATCCCGCTGATCGAGTTCGGCAGCACGATCGTGCGGATCGTCTGCCACCGCGTGGCCCCCAGGTTCCAGCAGGCCTCGCGGAAGGCCATGGGCACCGAGGCCAGCGCTTCGCGCGTGCTGGTGATGATCACCGGAAGGGTCATCACCGCCACGGTGCACGAGGCGGCCAAGAGCGAGCGGCCCATTCGGAAGAACAACACGAATGCCCCCACCCCAAACAGCGCGTGGACGATGCTCGGGACGCCCGCCAGATTCACCACCGCGAGGTTGATCAGTCGCGTCAACCAGTTGTCGCGCGCGTACTCGTTGAGGTAGACCCCGGCCAGCACGCCCACCGGCGCGGCCACCATAAGCGAACCGAGCACCAGAAAAAACGTGCCCACCAACGGCGCCCAGATGCCGCCTGCGGTCATGTAGTCCTTGGGGTTCTCCCACAAGAACGCGAGGGAAAGCGCCGGCCAGGCCATGACCAGCAAGTACCCGAGAATCGCAAACACCGGCGCCACCAGCGTCATCGCCATGAGCATGAAGACCGTCTTGGCAACGGTCTCCTTGGCCTTCTTCCGGCGTTCCAGGGGGCCGGCGGTGAACATCTCGTGGTGCCAAAGGCGGATCCGCTCGCCGGGACGCAGCTCCAGCTCGCCGATCCGTTCCAGGTCGACCAGTTCGTCCACCGCGGCATCGAGCCCCCACCAGGGCATCGTCTCGGTTCCGTCACCCTCGCCGCCGCCACCGCCGGTCCGGAGATTCACATGGAAAGCGTGGCGGGGCCGCCTGGGGCGCGCGGGCGGGCCGTCGGCCGGCTCGCAAACAATGTCCAGCCACCGCAACGAGGTCTCGGCCTCGGCTGGGGCGGGGCGCCACCGCCGGGTCGCTTCGAGCGCCTCGCGCAGCGTGGTGTATCCCGACCCGGCCGACGGC
>JANLFZ010000629.1:0-2784 GCA_024653385.1 Thermoguttaceae bacterium
CTCCGAGCCGCCTCCCGAGGCCGGCTTGGCCCTGCTTCCGCCCGCACTGCCGCTCAACCAGTGGTTCGATCTGCTGCCCGAGGTCGATCCCGACCGCGACCGCGTTCAGGGGACATGGCAGCGGGACGAGACGAGTCTTCGCTGCGGCGCTGGGCTCAACTCGCGGATTCTGCTGCCGGTCTACGCCGACGGAGCCTACGATCTGGAAGTCGAGTTCACCCGCCTGCCGGAAGGCGACGCCGAAGGGAATGTCGAGATCTTTCTGCCGGTGGGCATGAACGCCTGCGCGCTAAGCCTCAGCGGCGCGGTCGACGGAGCGGATGCATCGCAGCGCGTGCACGGGCTGTCGCGCGTGGGCGGATACACGCCCGGCGAGGACGGCGGCGGCGCCAACCCGACCGCTAGGACGCCTGGAAATCTGACCAATGGGCGCGCGCATCGTGTGCGCATCGAAGTGCGCGCCGACCAGCGCCCGGCGCGCATCACCGCCGCGGTGGACGACGAGCCCGTGGTCGACTGGCAGGGCGATCCTTCGCGGTTGGATCTTCATCCTGCCTGGCATCTTCCGGAACCCCAACGGCTCGGCCTCGGCGCCGGATGGAACCCGGTGGTGTTCGCCTCGGTGCGATTTCGCCCGCTCGGCGGGGTCGCCTGGCGCGCGGAACGTTCGCCGCCGAGTGGTTCGAGAGTGCATCGGCCCGGCGCAAACCGTGGCTTGATCCTGCCGGCGGCATCGGCCGAGATCCACGGCCAAACGCTGCGCGAGGCGGCGCCCGGGGTGCTCGGCACCTGGACCGACGACCGCGACTGGGTGGCGTGGCGGTTTCTGGCCGAGCCCGAGACCCAGTACCGCATCGAATTGCACTACGCGTGCCACGAAGGCAGCCAGGGAAGCACGTACACGATCTCGATCGCCCGGGGCGACGAGCCCGACGAGATCGTCGCGCGCGGGCGGGTCGACGCGACGGGGCATTACTGGGAGAACTACCGAACCGCCGCCTTGGGGACCTGGACCACCGGCCCGCCGGGTCCCTACACGCTTTCGCTCAAACCCTCCAGCAAGCCGGGTCAGGCGGTCATGAATCTGCGGTGGATCCGGCTTGTGCCGGTCGAGATCGCCGGTCAGATGTAGTACATCCGGTCGTCGTGGCCGCGCGCCCGCTCGAGAAGTTCGGCGAAGGTGATGCGGTTGAGCATCTCGCGCTGGACCTTCTCGACATCGGCCCAAGCCTGCATCAGCGCCTTGACCGCGGGCGAATCGGGCGACGCGCTCGTGGTGTGGTCGTTGCTCTTCGTGCCTCCCTCGATCACCCGCATCACCTCGCCCAAGGTGACTTGGTCGGGCGGGCGCACCAGATGGTAGCCGCCGGCGGCGCCGCGGGTGCTGACGACCAGCCCGGCCCCCTTCAGTTGCAAGAGGATCTGTACCAAGAAGCGTGGCGGCACGTCGTGCCGCTCGGCGATCTTGCGGATCCGAACCGGTTCGCCCGACCCGTACCGCGACGCGAGTTCCAGCATCGCGATACAGGCGTATTCGGTTTTGGCGGAGATTTTCATAGCGACCCTTTCCGCACGGCGGTTGCCGGCCGATGGGAGCCGGCGCGTCAGTCGGACGTGTGCAGTCCGCACTCGATCTTCCCGGTCCCGCTCCAACGTCCGGCCCGCTCATCCTCGCCGAACATCACCGCCCGCGTGCAAGGCCAGCAGCCGATGCTGGTGTAACCCCGGTCGTGGAGCGGATTGTAGGGAATGTTCTCGTAGACGATCCGATCCCAAACCTGTCTCTTGGTCCAATTGGCCAGAGGACTGATCTTGACCAGCCCGAACTTCTTATCCCACCCAACGATCGGAGCGCCCGCCCGGTGTGGGCTCTGGTCCCGCCGGATGCCGCTCATCCACGCATCGAACCCACGTGCGACCCGCTGCAACACCTCGATCTTCCGCTGGTGGCAGCATCGATCGGGATCCGTCTTGTAGACCGGGCCGCCGTTGAGCTTCTCGTACTCCTCGACCGAAAGATCCGGACGCTGCAAGTCGACCACGATGCCGTACCGCTGGGCGATCCGGTCCCGAAGTTCCAAAGTCTCCGGGAACTGGTAGCCCGTGTCCAAATTGAATACGTACACCCTCGGTTCGATCTTGGCGAGCATCGACAGGATGACGCAGCCCTCCGGGCCGAAGGCCGTGGCCATGGTCAACTTCGGGAAGTACGTCTTCACCGCCCATGCGATGATCTCTTCCGGCGACGCGGTCTCCAGAAGCTGGCTCTGCCGGGCCAAGGCATCGAGTTCTTCCGGCGAAGGCGTCCTTGGCCACAACGAGGGAGAGGCCCGACCTGGGGAGTCGTTACGCGAAACAAACCCCCTCTCGGAGGGAATTGCCGCACCGAGCGAGGCTCCGTGATGAATTGTATTGTCCATCTTGGGATGATAGGCGCGGGGTCGAGTGGCGATCATCGGGACCTCGGCGGGCTGGACGTTCGTGGGACGGCCAACTATTGAAATCATATCAATGTTTGTCAACTAAGTCAACTCCAGCGGCGGCTTCCATTGGTATCGACCCCATTCCGCCGAACCTTGACGAACCGCTCGGGATTCGCCACGATGGCCCCGTGCGCGTTGCGCTGCGACACGAACCAACGAGCCAGTGCCCAGAGGCGGAAAACCAATGAGCGAAAAGGCATACTTGGCGATCGACATGGGGGCATCGAGCGGCCGCCACGTGGTCGGTCGATTCAATGGCCAAACCCTGTCGCTGGAAGAGATCTATCGCTTTGAAAACGGT
>JANLFZ010000629.1:2794-3049 GCA_024653385.1 Thermoguttaceae bacterium
TGGTGTGGGACTTGCCGGCCCTCTGGAACCACGTCCGGGCGGGACTCCGCGCGGCGGGGTCACAATTGGGGGATAACCTTTCCTCAATCGGGGTAGACACTTGGGGAGTTGATTTCGGGCTGCTTGGCCGGGGCGACACCCTCTTGGGCAACCCCGTCCACTACCGCGACGCCCGCACCAATGGGATGCTCGACAAGGCGTTCTCGATCGTCCCGCGCGACGAGATCTTCCGCCACACGGGGCTTCAGTTGCATG
>JANLFZ010000630.1 GCA_024653385.1 Thermoguttaceae bacterium
CGCAAACCGCAAACCTTGCGGTTTGCGGAGAATCGGAAGTCGTCCATTCCTTGGGGGTTCGGCACGATGAAGTCGCCAATCTTGGCGGTTCTCTCGGTGGCGGTCTTGAACCTCGTCTTGGCGAGCAGATCGGGCCTGCCGGGCGAACCGACGGCACCGCCGAGTGGGGCGAAGGTCGCGGTACTCGACGTCAACGAGGTCTTGCGCCATCATCCCGCGCTCAAGGCCCAGTTGGTCGAGTTGAGGGCCGATACGGCGCGGGCCGACGAGGTCTTCAAACGCCAGCGCGACGAGTTGGCCGAGTTGGGTCGCAAGCTCGAAGGCCTCACGCCGGGCACGGCGGAGCACAGTGCGCTCAAGGAACAAATCGCCCAACGGCAGGCCGCCTTGACCGCCGAAGGCGAACTCCAGCAGAAGGAGTTTGCGCGCCGCGAGGCCCAACTGTACCAGAGATACTACGATCAAGTCGTGGCCGTGGTGGACGAGTACGCGCGGGAACACGGCCTTTCGGTAGTGCTCCGCGCGGACGGCGGGGCACCGAAGAGCGGCGCGCCCGGCGATGTGTTGCGCAATCTCAGTCGCTCCGTGGTGTGGACCGCCAAGGACCTCGACATTACGCCGCAGATCATCGAGCGTCTGGCGGCGCGTGCGTCGGCAAGCCCCGCTCCGGCCGCCAAGGCCGCGAAGCCCGAAGCCAAGGAGCCGAAGAAACCCTCGCCATCGAAGGACGGGAAGAAGCCCGGGCCCGCCAAACCCAAGGAAGAAAAACCCGGCAAGAAGCCGACGGTGCTGCGCGTGGCGCTGCGCGGGGAGTATCCCGAGGGGCCGGCCGCGTCCGGCCTGTTCGGCGAGGCGCGCACCTCGCTGGCCGCGGCGATCCAGCGGCTCGACCGCGCCGCCGAGTCGCCGGTGGCGGCAGTGCTCGTGCAGGTGGACGACCTCGACCTCGGCCCCGGCAAGGTCCACGAGTTCCGCGAGGCGATCCGCCGGCTGCGCAAGTCGGGCAAGCCGGTCATCGCCGAACTTGCCACTGCCCAGACGAACCAGTATCTCGTCGCGGCCGCGTGCGACGAGATCGTGATGGCGCCGTCGGGCACGCTGCTGATTCCCGGCGTGCGCGCCGAGATGACGTTCTACAAGGGCCTCTTGGACAAGCTCGGCCTGGAGTTCGAGGTGCTCCAGATGGGCAAGTACAAGGGCGCGGCCGAGACATTCACCCGCACCAGCATGAGCCCCGAGTTGCGCCAGAGCGTCGAGGCCGTGGTCGACGATTCGTACCAGGCGCTGGTCGCCACGATCGCCAACGACCGCAAGCTCGAACCCGCGGAGGTCAAGCGGCTCATCGACGAGGGGATGTTCACGGCGGAGGCGGCACGCCGAGGACGTCTGGTCGACCACGTGTGCTATTTCGACGAGTTCCAGGAGACGCTCCGCAAGCGTCTCGGCGCCAGCCAACTGATCGTGACCACCCAGACCAGAAAACCACCCGAGACCGACCTGTCGGGCATCTCGGGAATGATGAAGCTGATGGAGATGGCCTTCGGCACGCGGACGCCCGAGAAGACCAGCCCCGATCGGAAGATCGCCGTGATCTACGCGGTGGGCATGATCGTCGATGGCGAGAGTTCGACGAGTCTGTTCGGCGAATCGGTTCTGGGCGCCGCGACGCTCGCCGACGCCTTGCGTACGGCGGCCGCGGACTCGAGGGTCGTGGCCATCGTGCTGCGGGTCGATAGCCCCGGCGGCTCGGCCGTGGCCAGCGACCTCGTGTGGCGCGAGATCCGCAGGATCCGAAAGCCGGTCGTTGCCAGCCTGGGCGACGTGGCCGCCAGCGGCGGGTACTATATCGCCATGGCCGCCCAAAAGGTCTACGCCGAGCCCGGCACGGTCACCGGCTCGATCGGCGTGGTCGGCGGCAAGCTGGTCACCACGGGGCTGTACGGCAAGCTCGGCCTGGCCACGGAGGTAATCAGCCGCGGTCGCAACAGCGGGACGCTGTCGTCGACCCAGCGCTTCACGAAGGAAGAGCGAGCCCTCTGGACCGCCCTGCTCGAAGAGACCTACCGGCAGTTCGTCGACAAGGCCGCCTTGGCGCGAAAAATGCCGCGCGATCGGCTCGAGGCCCTGGCCCAAGGCCGCGTGTTCACCGGTCGCATGGCCGCGGCCAACGGCCTGGTCGACGGGTTGGGCACGCTGGCCGACGCCATCGCCGAGGCGAAGAAGGCCGCCGGGCTCAAGGCCGACGAAAAGGTCGAACTGTGGATCCTCCCGAAGCCCCGCTCGATCTTCGAGCATCTCTTGAGCGACCCCTCGGCGACCGCCGGCCGCCTGGCGCGCCTCGTGCCGGACGGGCTCGAAACGCTGGCCTACGCCGAACATCTTCGACTTCTTGCCGCGGGACGGGTGTGGGCGTTGATGCCCTTCGGGCTGCGGGTGAGGTAGGAGCCCCGTCGCGACGGCCCCAACGCAACTCACAACCCCATTCCCAGGTAGCCGCCGCGCGCGTCGCTTTCGTGCTGGAGACGCTCGATTCGTTCCACGGTCCGGCGCAAGTCGCCGGCTTCCGCGAAACGGTCGAACTCGACGAGCACGGCCCGGGTGACCGTTTCGCGAAACCATGCGACCACCGGCTTGGTCAGCCAGTCGCAGGTCTCGCGGTGGAGTGCCACGTCGAGATCCGCATGCAATGCCTTGCGGTCTTCCGCATCGGTCAGCACGGTGCCCTCGAACGCGAACTCCAAAAGCCCGATCCGGTCGTCGTTCGTCAGCCGGTACACACAGCGGGCGTGATGGAGGTAGTACGCGTTGTGCGTGCCGTGCTTCTCGATCGCCCGCTTGACCCGCTCGCAAAACGCGCGAAACCCGGGCGAGGCGTCGATCGGCACATCGAGCCGGCCGACCGAGCGCAAGGGAAGGCACTCGAACTCGATGTCAACGCGCTGATCCATGCACTTCCTCCCAAGCCATGACGAGCCACCCGCCGGAGGTTTCCCAGCGGGTCAGCCGCAGTTCGACGGGGCTAGGGGTCTCCTTGCCGATCAC
>JANLFZ010000631.1 GCA_024653385.1 Thermoguttaceae bacterium
AGCGAATTGCCATCTACGGCGACTACGACGTGGATGGGATCACGGGCACGGCGATTCTGTGGAAGGGCATCAAGCTATTGGGGGGGGATGTCCGGTACTATATACCGCACCGGATTGACGAGGGGTATGGGCTGCACGAAGACGCGGTGCGGCGACTAGCCTCCGACGGCGTGCGACTTCTCGTGACCGTGGATTGCGGCATCGGCAGCCTCCGCGAGGCGGCCATAGCCCGCGATTGCGGCATCCAGCTCATCATCACCGATCATCACGAACCTGGCGCGCGCCTGCCCGACGCCACGGTGATCGTGCATCCTCGTTTGCCCGGCACCGAGTACCCCTTCGGCGGTTTGAGCGGTTCGGGCGTGGCGCTCAAACTGGCCTGGGCGATTGCGCAGCGGGCCAGTGGGGCGGCGCGCGTCAGCCCGGCCATGCGGCAATACCTTGTCGAGGCGGTCGGGTTGGCGGCGTTGGGCACGGTGGCCGACGTGGTTCCGCTGGTCGACGAGAACCGAATCCTCGTCTACGAGGGTCTGAGAAGGCTTCGCCAGAGCGCGGGATTGGGGCTCCGCGCGTTGTTGGACGTGGCGAAGGTCGAGCGAGCCCAGCCCGACTCGGAAGACGTGGCCTTCGTGCTCGGCCCACGGCTCAACGCGGCGGGCCGGCTGGGGCAAGCCCAGTTGGCGGTCGAGTTGCTCTTGACCGACAAGCCCGAACGTGCCCGGGAGTTGGCCCAATACCTCGATGGTCTGAACGCGACGCGCCAGAGCCTCGAGCGCGGGATGTACCAAGTGGCGGTCAAGCTGGCGGAAGAGCAGTTCGATCCGGCCCAGGATGCCGCCTTGGTGCTTGGCCATCACGGCTGGCACGCGGGGGTGTTGGGGATCGTGGCGGGCCGTTTGGCCGAGAAGTACCATCGGCCCACGGTGCTGATCGCCTGGGATCCGATGGGCGTCAAGCCCGGCATCGGGTCCGCCCGAAGCGTGCCCGGCTTCCCTCTGCACACGGCCTTGGAGGCGTGCGGCGGGCACTTGCTCGGGCATGGGGGCCACGCGGCCGCGGCGGGACTGACCATCGAGGAGTCGAAGTTCGAGGCATTCCGCGCGGCGTTCTGCGAGCACGCGGCAACGCTCCTGGACGAAGGGCTGCGCGCGGGCGAACTCTTGATCGATGCCGAAGCCCCCTTAAGCGCCTTCACGCTGGACGTGGTCCACCAGATCGAGCGATTGGCCCCGTTCGGCCAAGGAAACGCCCGACCGCTGTTGTGTACCACCGGCGTGTCGCTGGCACAGCCGCCGAAGATCATCGGCAGCGGAGGCCGGCATCTCTCGTTGCAGCTTGTGCAACACGGCGTGTCGTTGCGCGCGATCGCCTTCGGCGGGGCCGAATGGGCCGAGGACCTGTCGAAAACCGAGGGGCCCTTCGATATCGCATTTCGCCCCATGATCAACGTCTTTGCCGGCCGCCGCAGCGTGGAACTTCGGCTGGTCGACTGGCGCGCGGGCCGTTAGCCCGAAGCACCAGCCAGGGTCACAAGGGGTGGAGCCCTCGCTGGTGCGTCGGGCCAATATGCGGCCCGACCAGTCATACCAACCCGAAGCGCCAGCGAGGGAGGCATGCTCCAGCGAGGGAAGAATACAGCAGCGCGCGGGGAATGCAGCACCGAGGGTCCTCCATCAGGGCCATGCGCCGCTTCACTCTCGCGGGCGTTTGGACTCCGTATGGCGCAAGCGCGGAACTCAGTCAGCGGCGCCCGGCGGGCGATCGGCCATCCGAATCTCGACGCTCGCGCGGTGCGCGGTCAGACCCTCCTTGGTGGCCAGCACGTGAACGTCGTTCGCCAGGTGCGCCAGCCCCTCGCGCGTGAAGCACAGCACGCTGCCGGCCCGCAAGAAGTCGTTGGCCGAAAGCCCCGAGGCGAATCGGGCCGTGCCGCTGGTGGGCAACACGTGACTGGGGCCGGCGGCGTAGTCGCCCAGGGCCACCGGGGTGTAGTTGCCCAGGAAGATCGCCCCCGCGTGGCGAATCTTCTCGGCCAACCGCTCGGCGTCGGCCGTGGCGATGTGCAAGTGCTCGGGCGCGATCTCGTCGGCCAGGCGGCACGCCTCGTCGGCATCGCGCGCGAGGATCACCGCGCCGAAGTCCTCGAGGCTCTGCCGGGCCAATTCCGATCGCTCGACGCCGGCCAGACGGCGCTCCAGTTCCTCCACGGCCGCGTCGAGCACCGCGGGCTCCCACCCGATGAGAATGCTGGCGCCCGGCGCGTGCTCGGCCTGCGCCAATAGATCGAAGGCGGTGAACTCCGGGCGCGTCGAACGATCGACGATCACCACGACCTCGCTCGGGCCGGCGATCGAGTCGATATCGACCTCTCCATAGACGCGCTTCTTGGCCAACGCCACAAAGAGATTGCCGGGGCCCACGATCTTGTCGACCCGCGGCACCCCCTCGACGCCGTACGCCAGCGCCGCCACCGCCTGCGCTCCGCCGAGCCGGTAAACCTCCGTGATCCCCAACTCGTGGCACGTCGCCAAGAGGTCGGGGTTGTACGCGCCGAATCGGGTCGGCGGGGCGACCACGGCCAGTTCGCGCACGCCAGCCACCTGGGCGGGCACGGCGGTCATCAGCACGGTCGAGGGGTACGCCGCGGCCCCGCCGGGAACGCAAATGCCCACGCGATCCAACGGCCGGTAACGCTCGACCAGATAACCGCCCGGCCGGTCCACGCGCACGTCATGGTGCAGAATCGCCTTCTGAAACGCGCGGAGGTTGTCCCGGACGTGCCGGACCGCGTCGAGAAACGCGGGATCGGCTTGGGCATGAGCCCGCGACAACTCCTCGGCGGGCACGCGGAGCGTTTCGGCGGTGAGCTTTGCGCCGTCGATGCGAGCCGAGTAGTCCAACACGGCGGCAAGGCCCCGTTGCTCGACCTCGCGGCAAATGCGCTCGACCACCTGGGCCGGACTGAGCGGTTCGCCGAAGATCTCGATCGTGCGCCGCCGGCCTTCCTGGCTGACCACGTCGCCGCGCGGA
>JANLFZ010000632.1 GCA_024653385.1 Thermoguttaceae bacterium
GACTGCCCCGACCCCCCAGTCGCCGCTGGAAACCTACCTCCGCGAAATCAACGAGACACCCCTGTTGTCGCCCGAGGACGAGCAGGATCTCGCGGTGGCCATCGGCAGCGGAGACGTCCAGGCCCGCGACCGCATGGTTCGAGCCAATCTCCGCCTGGTCGTCAACATTGCGCGGGGGTATACGGGCAAGGGCCTGACGCTTCAGGATCTCATCGAGGAAGGCAACCTGGGGCTCTTGCGGGCCGTCGAGGGCTTCGACCCGGCGATGGGCACCCGCTTCTCCACCTATGCCAGCTACTGGATCAAACAGTCGATCAAGCGGGCCTTGATCAACTCGGCCAAGACCATTCGCATTCCGGCGTACATGGTCGAGCTGCTTTCGAAATGGCGCCGAGCATGCACCCGCTTGAGCGAGGAACTCGGCCGAACCCCGACCCCCGAAGAAGTAGCCCGCGTCCTCGGGTTGCCCCGCAAAAAACTCCCGATCATCAAGAAAGCCATCAAGATCTACAACCTCACCCCGCAAACCGACCAGGGAGACGCGGGTTGGACGCTGGGCGAGATGATCATGGACGAGCGGGCGCGCAACCCCGAGGAGGAACTCCTCGAGCACGATAACCTCGCGCACGTCCTCCAGCGACTGGACGTCATGGACCCCCGCGAGGCCACCGTGCTGAAAATGCGGTTCGGCCTGGAAGACAACCAGCCACGCACGCTCAAGGAGATCGGCGAGGCACTCGGACTGACACGCGAGCGGGTGCGCCAGATCGAGACCGAAGCGCTCAGCAAACTCGCCGAATCGCTCGAAGGGGCTCCCGAGAAATCGGCCGAATAGCCTCCGATAGCCGCGTTGTCCTCGGTAAGTAGATCGTGGTGCGTTTCACGGCTCCTACCGGATCAAGCTCGCCGAGCACGCGATCGTCCTCTTCACGCCTGAACGGGACAGTCCAGTTTTCGCGCTCCTTCGCCGCGAAAACTGCGACAGTCCCCGCCGACGGTTGCGCTTTCCCACCCACGAAGCCGTGTCGCGTCGGGCGAGTGGCACACCGTCCGGGCGACCTCCCAGGATCATGCAATCTCATTGAGACGAATGGCGCGCCCCCGGCTCACCACGGGGCTGGACAAGCCAAGTCCTCCGGTTGAAGATGCGCATTGCCGGGCCGCTGCCATGGGGTTCCGGCGGGCATCGCAAGAGCCGGAGCCCCGTGAACAATCACCGAATTCAAAGGAGGCACAGGCGTGAACCAGGTTCGTCCGGTTGTTGCGCGGGCGGTTCGAGTGATGGCGTTCCTCGGACTGGTTCTTGTGGGCGACCCATTGCGTTGTGCGAGGTCGGAACCGCCGCGGCGGGAGGTGGTGCCGGGGTATTCCACGACCCGCCTTGTCCCCGGCGTCCCTTACGATTTGGCCGGCAAGCGGATCCTGTTCACCAACTGGAACTTCATCCAGCCGGGAGATCTGGATTGGGTGGACCGGCAGGGCAAGAGCGTGTACGTCCACGGCAACGAGGACATGTATGCCTCGCGGCACGTCGGCGTCGAAGCTCCGTTCGGGATTCGCATCGTGGCGAAACGCCCCCGCGTCGTCGGCCCGCTCGTGCGGCCCCATCGCTGTATCCTCCAGTACGGGGGCCGGTATCTCGGCTGGACGGACAACGAATTGTACGAATCCGCCGACGGCATGGCCTGGACCAAGAAGGCCAATCTGAGACTCGATCGCGAGAAGGACGGCATCTATCACGTCTTCGTCGATCCGTCGGCGCCGAGCGACGAGCGGTTCAAGTCCGTTTGGACCGACACGACCATGACGAAAGAGGAGTTCGATGCCTACCTGAAGAGATACCCGCGGGACTGGGAGCCGCGGGCCTTGCTGCACTTCAAAGAAAACGGCCAGGTCTCGTGCATTCGCGGCAGCGTTTCGCCCGACGGGATCGCATGGAGGACCCTACCCGAGCCGATCTCGGTCGAATACTCCGACACGCTCAATACTTGCTACTTCGACGCCGTGCTTCGCAAGTACGTGCTGTATACGCGATACTGGTCGGTCGGTCCCTACACGCTGACCGCCGCGCCCGACATCCGGCACAGTTGGACGGGCGTGGGCCGGCGGGCGATCGGGCGATCCGAGAGCGACGACTTCCGGCACTTCCCGCCGTCGCGGATGATTCTCGATCCGCCTCCCTCGATGCTCCCCTCCGAGACACTCTACACGAACTGCTACACGGCCGCGCCCGGGGCTCCCGACCACCACTTGATGTTTCCCGCCGTGTGGAACGCCTCGATCGACGATACGACGCGAATCGTCATGGCCTCCAGCCACGACGGCCAGAACTGGTACTGGGTGCCGGGTGGTGAACTGCTCGAGACGGCCGAGTACGGCCAGTGGAACGGCGGTTGCATTTGGGCCGAGCCCAATCTCATCGAGCTACCCAACGGCGACTGGGCCTTGCCGTACACGGCGCACAACGTGCCGCACAAGTATCCTCGCGGCCAGCGCAAGGCCGGTCTCGGCTACGCCATCTGGCCCAAGGGCCGCATGGTGGCCCTCGAAGCAGCGACGCGCGGGCAGTTCACGCTCATGCCGTTGATCAGCCCCGGACGCACACTGAAGATCAACGCCGACACCAAACGGACCGGCGGCGTCCGGGTCGAGGTCGCCGGGGATCCCGAGCGGACATTCGATAAGTGCGATCTGCTGTTCGGCGACCTGCACTGGGCCGCGGTGCATTGGGGCGGCAAAGCCGACCTGGGCAAGAAGCCCGGCGAGCCGATTACCTTGCGCTTCCGGCTCGAAAAGGCGGAACTCTATGCCGTCGAGTTCGAGTGATCGCCGGCGTGGAAGGCAAATCAGCCGGCAACCGTTCGCGAGGGCAAACGCTTGTCCTACGGATCCTCCCTCAAGGATCCAGGCTTACGGGATCACCGGCAGGATGAGCCGCGACGGGTGCTCGGCGTCGTGGTAGATCGTCTGCTCGGCCTTGCGCATTTCGGCGCTTGTGCCCAGGGGATGACCCGT
>JANLFZ010000633.1:0-634 GCA_024653385.1 Thermoguttaceae bacterium
CAAGAACATCTACAGCCCCACGCACCTCGTTCTTCAGCGCGAGGCTGACGACGGCGTGCCGTGGATCCGACCGCTGGATCTCGACCGGGTGCGTGGGGCTGTAGATGTTCTTGAGATCGGCCTGGCTCTCGATGGCCACGCGCACGGCCACCCGCTCGATCGGCTCCGACGTGTACTTCGCCGTCCCCAAGGGGAAGAGGAAGTCGGTCATCCCCTCCTGAAGCCGGCAAAGCTGCGTGTAGCGGAGCACCACGGTCCGTTTCTGACCCGCCGGCACCGGGAACACGCTCGTCTTGAACAAACCGGTACCCATCCATTCCAGGAGGGCCGGGTCGCGGTTCTTGCGCACGATTTCTTCGTAAAGTCGCCGGGCCTCCTCGGCCTTCAAGAGCCTGGCGGCAAACTCCTTCCCATCGACCATCAGGGTCAACCGGTCGATCGCCCCGTCGTACGGCAAGGGGAACACGAACGAGACCTCCAACGGTCGGCTGCCCGTGTTCACAAACGTTTGAGAAACCTGGACTTGAGCCACCTGATCCACAAGCCGGGCATTGACTTCGAGTTCCTGGATCTTGTAGGCCGACGGAGGTGGCGGCATCGGCCGTGGCATGGGCGGGCCAGGATGCGGTGGATG
>JANLFZ010000633.1:644-2989 GCA_024653385.1 Thermoguttaceae bacterium
AGATAATGATCGGGCGAGGGAGGCGCACCACCTGAGCGGGATCCTCCACAATCAACACCCCTTGAGCCTGCACGATCGTGGGGATGACCAGCATCCCCAGTGCCACGAGCCACAAGATCCACTGGCAGAACCGTTTCATGGCTTCGACACCTCCTGGCTGGCGGATGGACTACTGGAATAACGGACAAACCGCCGCACTGTTACGTCGTCCCTCCCTCCTCCGGAAGCCATTACCGCGATGCGCTTGGCACGGCAAACCAATCGGCGAAATCGGGCCGGAACGAGCGCGTCACGACACGCCCGTCGGCCAAGGTAAACCGGACCTCGACCAGCGGCACTTTCGCCGGTTCTGGCACGAATCGCTCCGAGGGCAGGTAGGCGAAGACGTACCACTTGCCCTCGGCAGCGCGGGCACGAAAACGAATACGCGGATCGGATACCGACCGGACAAGGTCCGGAGCGTCCGCAGCCACCAGGGCCGCCTCGATCGACCGCAACTCCTTGGTCACGCGCACCAGGCGCTGCCAGTACTCTTCGCGCAAAGGCCCCTCGCGCACCGACAAAAGCGCCCGATGGCCAAAACTCCAATAAAACAACCCGCGCGCGCCCTCGACGATCGCCATGAGACTCATGGTGCGGAGTTCCTCCTCGGTGGGCCAGCGGTCGGTGCTCCATCCCTGGAAGAACTGGAGTACGATCCAGACGGGCCGGCCGCCTCGGGTGGCCTCGACCGTGCGCCGGGTCCAATCGGCCACCATGGTTAGCGGTCGCCCCGCCTTCATGTTGAACAGGCAGTAGGGGTCGGTGCCAAACACGTCGAGGCTGTCGCGCCAGAATGCCATTTCGCCCGGCTTGTCGGTCACGCCGAAGACCGGGTGGCCTGGGTCCGCGGCGCGCAGAATCGCATACTGGTGGAAGTGCCGCGGCACCTCGGCGAAGGACCGTTCGTCCATGGTATACCAACCGAGGAAGGCGGGCATCGGACGCATCGTCTCGGCCAGCCGCGTCTGGAAGCGGTCCACGTCCGCGGGCGAATCCAGGGTCTTCTGCCCTGCGCGCTCCGGCAGCAGCTCGGCCACGCAGGGAGTCACCGGCATGCCCGGCGCCACCATGTTCACCGTGTCCAGAAACCAGATGCCGCGCTGGGCCATTTCGCCCAGGTAGCGGCGACGGACCTCGGTGCCCGGAAACCAGAACCAGTAGTTGATGTTCGCCGTGACCGGGGCCTCGGCCATCTTGCCCAGGCGAGCCCGCTCGACCTCGAACTCGAATTCCTCGTTGCGGTTGGGGAACCGCTGCGTCGTGTTATACAGGCCCAAGGGGAAGACCGGCTTATTCTGCAAGTGCAGCACGTGGTTCGCGTCGAACCAGACGGGGATCGACCGCCTTTGGTGCGCCGTGATCTTGTGGACCAGGTAGGCCGGGTAGCGATCGCGGCCGCGCCGGGCCTCGATCAGGTAGCGGCCGGCCGGCCAGCCCGCGGCGTCGAAGTCGACGGTTTGCTCGGCGACCCCGGGCTGAAGCGTCTGGACTGCCATGATGCGCTCCGTATCGGCCGACCGCGTCTCGACCGTCACGGGTTCGTTCGTACCGGCCTGGTTCGTCTTGACCCATAGGCGCACGGTGCCCGGGCCGTCCTCCGGCAGGAAGCCGCGGTAATTGGGGTACACCAGAAATGCCTCGACTGGAGGGGGCACGAGACGACTCAAAGTCAGATCGTCGAAATATGCCTGGCCGCCGCCAGGGCCACCATAGCGGTGCAGGCTGAGGAACACACTCCCCGGCTTGACGTGCGCCGGGATGAAAACGCGGAGCTGTTCTTCCCGCCAGTCGCACGTCCCGCGAAAGACGGCGGTCGACGGCCACGCCCGCTGCCCGTCCTCGAGCACGTACTCGATGCTCGCGCGGACGCCCTGACCTTGGGCCTTGCTCCCCACCGCTTGCAGTTTTAGCCAGAAGCGGAGGGTATAGACGCCTGGTCCGGCATGCGCAAGCGGCTGCCGCACGGAGGGCGTATAGGGCGTCGCTTGGTCACCGTCGAAGCGCAGGCAAGCCCTGCCGGAGCGGGCGGCGCCGGGTTCGACCGAGATCGAGAACGCCTCGCCTTGCGAAGGTTTCCATCCGGCCCATTGCTCCTCGAAACCGGAATTGACGAGCTGGACCGGCTCGGTCGTCTCCTTGGGCAGTTCCACCAGGCCGCCGGCAGGTGGCACGTCGTCCTTCGTGGCGGGATGCGACCCGCTTGCCGGCGCCCCGATGCCCGCGGTCGCCCACAGCGCCGCCCAGACGCTGGCAACAGCCAAGTGGACTCTCATCAGGGTTTCCTCCGAGACTCCGCGGCCGGC
>JANLFZ010000634.1 GCA_024653385.1 Thermoguttaceae bacterium
CCCCTATGCTGCGGCAGCGCGCCGGGCCGGGCACCGCCTGACGTACTTCCGCTTCGCCTCGCACGAACCTCTGCTTTCGAGCGAGGCGGGCGCCGAGGTCTACACGCCCAACCCGACGTTCGGCTTCGAGAGCTTCGTCACGCAAGTCCACGAGGTGATCGAGCAGGCGGGCAAGCACGCCATCTACGTGTTCGATTGCCTTTCGGAACTGGCGTCGCTCTGGTCGGCCGACCAGATGCTGGGCAACTTCTTCCTTCTGACCTGCCCAAGGCTGTGGGAACTCGAGACGGTGACGTATTTCGGGTTGTACCGGAACTATCACGCCTCGTTCGCGCTGAACCCGATCACCGAGACCACGCAGTTCCTTCTGGACGTGTTTCGGCACGACGGGAGCATCTATCTTCGCCCGATCAAGGTCCAGCACCGCTCGACGCGCTCGATGAACACGATCCACCGGTGGGAGGGCGAGGCGTTCCGGCCGATCACCGGTAGCGCCCAGGTTTCCGAGGTGCTGGCGTCGAGCCGCTGGCCGGGGTTGCGCGCCGACACGCGACTAGGGTTCTGGCGGCGGATCTTCAACGAGGCCCAGCAAACGTACGACGACGTTCGATGCGGGCGTTGTCCTGCCGAACGGGCCGACGAGGTCTTCGATCGCCTCAGCCGCATGGTCCTCTCGCGCGACGAAGCCATGCTCCGCCTCGTCCGCAAGTACCTCAGCCTCGCCGATATCCTCGAGATCCGCGACCGGATGGTCGGCATCGGGCTGATCGGCGGCAAGGCGCTGGGCATGCTCCTGGCCCGGGCGATCCTCAAGCGCGACTGCCCCCGGCTGCACGCCCTCTTGGAAGCCCACGACTCGTTCTACATCGGCTCCGACGTATTCTACACGTTCCTGATCCGCAACGGCGTGTGGTGGATCCGCCAGAAGCAGCGCGACCCGGCCACGTTCCTTGAGGGGCTCGAGGAGGCCCAGGCCCGCATTCTCCAAGGGCAGTTCCCCGATTACACGGTGGACCAGTTCCAGGCGATGCTCGACTACTTCGGCGAATCGCCGTACATCGTCCGCTCCAGTTCGCTCTTGGAAGACGCCTACGGCAACGCCTTTGCCGGCAAGTACGACAGCGTGTTCTGCGTGAACCAGGGCAGCCGCGAGGAACGCCTCAACGCCCTGTTGAACACCGTCCGCCAGGTGTACGCCAGCGCGATGAGCGAAAAGGCCCTGCGGTACCGCGTGGCCCGGGGACTCTTGGGCCGCGACGAGCAGATGGCGCTCTTGGTGATGCGGGTCTCGGGCGATCGATACGGAGAGAAGTTCTTCCCCCAGATCGCCGGCGTCGGCTTCTCCTTCAATCCCTACGTATGGCACAAGGACATCGACCCGCACGCCGGCGTCGTGCGCTTGGTCTTCGGGTTGGGGACGCGGGCGGTCGATCGGGTCGACGACGACTACACCCGCCTGGTCGCCCTGAACGCCCCGGCGCGCCGCCCCGAGGCCAACTTCGACGAGGTCTGCGAGTACTCGCAGCACCGCGTCGATTACCTCGATCTGGCCAAGAACCGGCTCGCTTCGGGCCATTTCCTCGACCTGGCCAAAGAGAGTCCGAACCTGCCGCTGCAGATGGTCGCGTCGCGCGACGAGCTGGCCTGGCGCGAGCGGGGCGTGGTCCATCACGTGCTTACGTTCGACGGCCTTCTGTCGGACACGCCGTTCGTCGGCGACATGCGCGAGATGCTCAAGACGCTCGAGCACGCCTACGAGAACCCGGTCGACATCGAGTTCACGGTGAACTTCGTCGAACCGTCGCGCTACCGCATCCACCTCCTCCAATGCCGACCGCTCCAGGCCCAAGGCACCGAAACCGGCGCGCTGCCCAAGCCGGCCATTTGCGACGCCGACCGGATCGTCGAGGCGCACGGCGCCATCATCGGGCCAAGCCGCATCGTCCGTCTGGACCGCTTCGTCTACGTCGTTCCGCGGTTCTACGGCGAGCTGCCGCTGGCCGACCGCTACGAGGTGGCGCGGGTGCTCGGGCGGGTCAATCAGGCCGCCGGCAGCGCCGCCGGAACGACGATGCTCTTGGGGCCCGGCCGGTGGGGAACCGCCAGCCCCGACCTCGGCGTTCCCGTCCATTTCGCCGAGATCAGCCGCGTCTCGGTCCTCTGCGAGATCGTCACCATGCGCGAAAACCTCATTCCCGACGTCTCGCTGGGAACGCACTTCCTCAACGAACTGGTCGAGATGAACATCCTCTACATGGCGCTATTTCCCCAGCAACAGCGGAACTATCTGAACGAGCGGTTCCTCCTGGAGGCGCCGAATCGGCTCGCGGACCTGGTGCCGACCGCCGCCGCGTGGCAGGAAACCATCCGGGTCATCGACACCCGCGACGTGCTCGGCGACGACCGCACGGTGTTGCTCTTGGCCGACGCCGGCGAACAGGAGGCGCGGGTCTTCATCGCGCCGGCCGACGCGGTCCCGGCATGAGCAGGTAGGATGTCGGGGAAACCGTTCACACCCCGAGGGCGTTTTTGTGACAAACTGATCTGGACTCGAATGCCGGTTTCGTGGCACATCGGTGGGCATGCAGCCGGTCGTCACGGAAGAAATCGTTGCCCGGCAGCCGCCGGTCGGGTGGCACGCCCTGAACGGCAGTGAAGGGCGTGCCCGTCGGGCCACACCACGGCCATCGCTTCGCTCTGGCCGTGCCACCCGGCCGCGGCCAAGGACTTCAAGGAGTTCATCCGCATCTGCGGTCTGACGCACGTGCGCACGAGCCCCTACTACCCGCAGAGCAACGGCAAGTTGGAGCGCTACCACGGGACGATCAAGACCGAGTGTATTCGCCCCAGTACGCCGTTGTCGCTGGAAGAGGCGTTGCGGATCGTGGCCCGTTACGTGGAACGCTACCACCAGGTCCGCTTGCACAGCGCGATCGGCTACCTCACGCTGGCCGACAAGTTGGCCGGCCGGGAGGC
>JANLFZ010000635.1 GCA_024653385.1 Thermoguttaceae bacterium
TCGCGGAGCAAGCGTAGCGTCAGGCCGTTGGTGACGATGCCCCAGAGGTGCTCGGTGCGGTTGAGGTACTCCTGTACGAGCGAATGCGGCGCCAGGCGAGGCCGACCCGAGGCAGGCACACGGCCGAGTTCCTGCCGGGCGCTGACGATATGGAGCGGTGGAGCATCGTCGTCGCCCTCCGCCGCACGGCCCTCACCTCCGGCCTCGCTCCCAGAGGGAGAGGGGAGACCGGCGCGGTGCGAAATGGCAAAGGTCAGGCCGTCCACGTCGTAGGCGCGGGCATTGTACCGCGGCTCGTAGCCCAGCAGGCCGAGAAACGGGATCATCCAGGCGTCGCGTGTTACGGTGGTGGCGGTGTCGGTTTCGGGAAGCCGCGCCAGACGATTTTGGAACACGCCCCAGAGCGCCCGGGCGTCGGAGAAGGTCGCCGCGATCTCGTCAGTGAGATTTCGCTTGCCGTCCAGACCGAAATCGGCAGGCCGCTGGCCGGGCAGATCGCCGGCCAGAAGCTGGTCGAGAATGTCCGGCCCGAGCAGGCCGCCTTCGATGCGTATCGAGGAAATCGTCATGATTTCACCACAGGCTGCAATATGAGTATCCCGAGCAAGTCCGGCGGGAACTGCGGGGCGACGGTCAATTGACGGACCTTAAGCGAGACGGCCTGGCGGACCCGCTTGTGGCTCTTCTCCAACTCGGCGGCTCGAGCTTTAATTCGCTCGCGCACGGTTGGTTCCAACGTCGGCCAGGCCGCGAGCGCGGCTTCGACCAGCTCTCGCTTTTCGGCCATCGCAAGGTTTGCATCCGGTCGAGCGGCAAGCAGCCGTAGGGCATCGGCATCGGAGAGCCACTGCCGGTCGTTGCCGCCCTCACCCCCGGCCCCTCTCCCAGAGGGCGAGGGGAGGCCATGGCTAAACCCAGCCACCACGATCTCCTCCGAAAGAAGCGGCGCGCGGTCGGGCTGATGGACGAGGTACCGGACTCGAAGGAGCAGGATGGTCGTGAGGCGTGAAACGGCACCGGTCTTGATGACGCCGCAACGGGCGGCGGTGGCCTCGCCCGAGCGGGTCAGCGCCTCTTCCATGAGGAAGCGAGCCAAAGCGGCGACGAAGCGGTGGTTGCGGCCAAGGTACTCGGCGCCCTCGGGCGTGGGCGAGGTGAAACTGACGAGCCACTGGCCGGTTTTCGGCGCGGGGAGCACGAAGGAAATGGCCGCCGGGAGCGTGGCCCTCACGTTGGGGCCGACTGCCACGCGAAACACATTCGGTCGCTTGTCGGGGGTAATGCTCAAGTTGAGTCGCTGCGCGGCGGTCAGGACGAACTCCCGTACCGCGTCGGGATCACCCAGCACCGCATCGGTGACCTCCAACTCCTGGCGAACCTCGGCGGGTTTCAAGGCGCGCTGGGCAAACCGGCTGCGGTTGATCTTTTCTCGCTCGGCGTCCATATCCCATCGCCGGTGGAAGGAGGCGATGCTGCCGGCAACTTCATCCTCGTCGAACTGAAATGCCAACTGCGTTTCCCCTGTGGCCTTCGCTGCGTGCCTGCCGCGAAGGAACAGGGCGTTCAACAACGCCTCAGTGACGGTTTCGCTCTCGTCGGGCACGGGCACATAGGTGCCCAGGGTGCGGTGGATTTCGCGGGCCTTGTTCAAGAGGACGTCGAGCACCACGCCGTCCACGGCGCTATCGGGGCTGAAATAGCGAATCGCCTTGACGACCTTGGCGTTCTGGCCATAACGGTCCACCCGGCCCTCTCGCTGTTCCAAGCGGTTGGGGTTCCAGGGAAGATCGTAATGGAGGACGGCGTTGAACGCGCGCTGGAGATTGATGCCTTCGCTGAGACAATCGGTGGCCACGAGCACTCGGCAAGGTTGCTCGGCGAGTTCGTCGACCTTTGCTCGGCGTTCGTCATCGCCCATCCGGCCGGTGATCGAAACCACGCGCACGTTGGGATGTTTTCCTCGCAATGCCTTCTGCAAACCTTCGGCCAGATAGTCGGCGGTGGCGATGTAGCGGCACCAGACGATGGGGTGCAGTCCCTCGCGGAGCAACTCGCCGACCAGTTCCGCGCATCGCCCGAGCTTGGTGTCGTCGGAAGAACCCAGAAGGGCTTTCGCCAGGCGTCCAAGCTCGCGAAGCTTCCGGCGGTCGGCATCGCCGAGGGTGGCCTCCGCGGCCTCAACCGGCGGGGTGGGCTGATCGTCGTCGGTGCGGTCTTCGGCTGACTCGAAGACGAACGAGCGAAAGCTCGGCTCCTCATCGCCGCGGACAAGCGCGTCGTGGCGAGATTCCAGCGCGGCCACGGCAGCGGCCGGGCTCGACATCACGCAGCGCAACAGGGCGAGGGCCCCCCAATACCGCACCCGCTGGTGCCGTTTGTCGAGCGACTGGCCTGTTCGCACCAATTCCGAACAGAACCCGTAGGTCTCGGCAAACAGCTTTCTATAGGCGGGGGACAGACGATATATTTTGTCGGACGACTCGCGTTTGGGAAAGCAGTGCTCGCCCTCCCAATCATGTTCGATGTCGCGCCGCGTGCGCTGGACGAAGTGCTTCGCCAGTTCAATCCGCTGCGGCTCCGAGAGTGACGATGTATCCCAATCGGCGAAGTCGGGACGGAGGATCGATAGCAGGGATCGGAACGCGCTCTCGACGCCGCTGTGGGGCGTCGCGGTCAAGAGGATGATATGCCGATCCTGCTTGGCCGCGATCTCTTGTACCAAGCGGTGACGAAGGTGCTGGCCGGGATTGCTCTCTGCCGACACGGCCGAGCCGTGGGCTTCGTCGACGATTACCAGGTCGGGGCAATCGAGAAGGAAGAGGTGCTTGTTGCGGTCGGTCTTCAGGAAGTCGATGCTGGCAACCTGGATCGGGTAGTGGCGATAGATGCTGTCCTGGCTTGCTTTGCGGCGTTCGAGTTGGCCAACGGTGCCGGAGCGGATCACCACGGCCTCCATATTGAACTTCT
>JANLFZ010000636.1 GCA_024653385.1 Thermoguttaceae bacterium
CCACGAACGACAGCGACGAGAACCCGTTCAACTTCCGTGTGGCGGGCGCGGTGACGGCAGGCGCGGAAATCACAGTGCTTTGGAACAGCACGGCGATTGCCGATGGGGACACCACCCCCAGCGCAGGCGATGGGACGGATTTCGGTAGCGTGCCTCAAGGCGGGAATGCCGTATCGCGGACGTTTACCGTTCGTAACGACGGTGGGCAGACATTGACCCTAGGAAGTGTGTCGGTTCCTTCGGGCTTCCGGCTGGCGGAGGGGCTTGTGGCGAGCCTGGGGCCGGGGGCCTCGGACACGTTCATGGTGGAGTTAACCACAGGCACGGCAGGGTCGTTCAGCGGTGACGTGAGCTTCGCCACGAACGACAGCGACGAGAACCCGTTCAACTTTAGGATCCGGGGTGTCGTGGGAGCCCAAGGATTGCGTCAGATCGTTTCCGACGCGGCAGCCACGCACTCGGTGGCTCCCGGCGCGCAAGTGCAATTCCCAGTGCGGTACGTCACGTCGGACAACGACAGCACGTTGACCGGGCTGGGGCTCCGCATGCACTATGATAGCCGGAAGCTACAATTCGGCTCGCTTGTCAACGTGCTTCAGACTGGACTCATTGGCCAGCAGGCGCCTGTGGATGATGCGCAGGATTTCGATGCCGACCCGAGCACGGACAAGTACGTGCTCGTGTCTTGGGCGGATATCAACGGCCAATGGCCCGGCGCCAACCTCCCGCAAAAGCTGTTCGATGCAAACTTCACCCTCGCGTCCGGGCTGGCGCACGGGACGAGCACCGCCGTCAACTTTACGGCCTCCTCAACCGCTGCCGGCTACGCCTTCGAAAGCCGGCCCATCACCGTGTTGGCCACGGCCTGTAGCCTCGATGTCGATGGGAATGGGCGTGCCGATCCGCTTACCGACGGTCTGCTGATCGTGCGTTATCTGTTTGGTTTCTCGGGAGATGATCTGGTACGGGGTGCGCTAGCCCCCGACGCCACACGTACCGACCCAGACGCCATCCGGCAATACTTGGACGCTTGCTGCCCTACGATGCTCGACGTGGACGATAACGGCGTACAGGATGCCCTTACGGATGGACTGCTCATCCTGAGGTATCTGTTTGGATTTCGCGGTCCGGCGCTTACCAACGGGGCGATCGGACCTGGCGCACGCCGCACCACGCCAGAGGAGATCGTCAGGTTTCTTGACGGTTTTCTTCCTCCCGGGTGCGGCACCCAACGCCTTGCAGCCGCCGGAGGCGACGAAACGTTGGTAGGCTTCGGAATCGATCGGGATGCCGCGGTGGAAATGGTCGACTTCCCGCATCAGGCTGTCGAGGGTGTCCCATCAACCCAGGTGGTGGGGGCCAATGCTGGCGTCGCCATCGATGTGAACTACACGACGGAGCCCGTGAACTCCAGCCTTACCGGGCTTGGGCTGCGGATGCACTTCAATAGCTCGCTGTTGGTCTTCGCTGCATTGGATAACGTCTTGCAGAACGGACTCATCGGCCAGCAGCCGCCGGTCGACGACGTGCAGGATTTCGATGGCGATCCGAGCACGGACAAGTACGTGCTGGTTTCCTGGGCCGATATCAACGGCCAATGGCCTGGGGGGTCGCTGCCGACGCGTCTATTCACGGCGAGGTTCACCAGCGGCAGCCCGGTCGAGGATACGACGACGCGCGTGAACTTCACGGCGAGTTCTGCCGCGGCGGGGTGGGAGTTTGTTCCGACGCCTGCGGAGGTGGGGATTGACGTGACCGGTCCTTCGGTCACGGTGGACCAGGCACCGGGCCAGGCGGATCCCACCAACGCCTCGCCGGTGGTGTTCCGCGTGACGTTCAGCGAGCCGGTGAGCGGCTTTGATACGAGCGATCTGACCTTGGGCGGCACGGCGGGGGCCACGACAACCGAGATCACGCCGGTGGGCTCGGGCAATACCACGTTCGACGTGTCGGTAAGCGGGATGACACAAACCGGCACGGTGGTGCTCTCGGTGGCCGACGGGGCGGCGGTGGATGCTGTCGGCAATCCCAGCCAGGCGCCGACGCTCGTGGACAACACGGTAACGTTCACACAAGTCCAAGCCGTGAAGCCCACGCCGCTGACTCAGACCGTAGGGGGAAACGCGCCGGTGTCGATCGACGTGAACTACACGACGGAGCCCGTGAACTCCAGCCTTACCGGGCTTGGGCTGCGGATGCACTTCAATAGCTCGCTATTGGTCTTCGCTGCATTGGATGACGTCTTGCAGAACGGACTCATCGGCCAGCAGCCGCCGGTCGACGACGTGCAGGATTTCGATGGCGATCCGAGCACGGACAAGTACGTGCTGGTTTCCTGGGCCGATATCAACGGCCAATGGCCTGGGGGGTCGCTGCCGACGCGTCTATTCACGGCGAGGTTCACCAGCGGCAGCCCGGTCGAGGATACGACGACGCGCGTGAACTTCACGGCGAGTTCTGCCGCGGCGGGGTGGGAGTTTGTTCCGACGCCTGCGGAGGTGGGGATTGACGTGACCGGTCCTTCGGTCACGGTGGACCAGGCACCGGGCCAGGCGGATCCCACCAGCGACTCGCCGGTGGTGTTCCGCGTGACGTTCAGCGAGCCGGTGAGCGGCTTTGATACGAGCGATCTGACCTTGGGCGGCACGGCGGGGGCCACGACAACCGAGATCACGCCGGTGGGCTCGGGCAATACCACGTTCGACGTGTCGGTAAGCGGGATGACACAAACCGGCACGGTGGTGCTCTCGGTGGCCGACGGGGCGGCGGTGGATGCTGTCGGCAATCCCAGCCAGGCGCCGACGCTCGTGGACAACACGGTAACGTTCACACAAGTCCAAGCCGTGAAGCCCACGCCGCTGACTCAGACCGTAGGGGGAAACGCGCCGGTGTCGATCGACGTGAACTACACGACGGAGCCCGTGAACTCCAGCCTTACCGGGCTTGGGCTGCGGA
>JANLFZ010000637.1 GCA_024653385.1 Thermoguttaceae bacterium
TTGTTTTACAGGCCCTTACCCCGCACCCGACGATAAGTCGCCCGGAAGAGCCAATCTTCATCACCGAACTTGCTCGGTGGGGTCGGGGTTGAAGACCTGGTCGACGAGGGCGGCCTCGCCGGTCACGTAGACGGGCGTGCCGCTTGGGGTGAGCTGGCGGGTTTCCACTCGGCGTCCCACGAGATCGAGCACCTCGGCCTTGGCTCCGAGCCGAATCGGTTTCGGCTTGACCTTGCGCGGGGCCCAGATCACGGCGACGAACCGCTTGCCATCGCCGAACAGATACGCCCGAACGCCCTCGCCCAGCGGCAGCCGCCGCTGGAACTTCATGGTGGGCGCAAGCAGATGGGCCATGACGGCCTGGGCTGCGTAGATCTTGTGGGGCTGGCCGCCGTACTCGTAGAACACGCCCTGAAGGCTGTCGCTGTTGACGCCGCCGCAGGTGCCGGCGTGGTAGAAGATCTTTTCGACGCCGCCGGCCAAGGCGATCACCGCCCAGCGCACCGCGTACTCGGCCTGCACTTGCTCGCTGGGCAGCGGCCGATTGAAGCCCTCGTGGGGCATGGGCACGGCCCAGGGCTCGTCGTCGGCGTAATAGCCGTATTCGGTCATCCAGATGGGTTTGCGCGGGCCGTGCTGTTCCATCGCGGCAACGAGCCTGGCCAGCGGGCCTTCGAGGAACTCGGGCGGGCGCAGCGTGGGGTAGTGGTGGATATCGATCGCGTCGGCCGCTTCCAGCCCGCCGGCGGCAAAGAACGCCTTGAAGTCGTCGAGCATCTGACCGTCGCCGATCCCGCCGATGCCGGCCAGCACCTTGCAGCCGGGGTCGGCCCGCCGCGCCGCCCGGGCAAAGGCCGCGGTCAGGCGCGCGTAATCCGCGCCCGTGTATCCGCGGCTGCGCGGCAGCGAGTAGTCGGTGTACAACGGTTCGTTGAAGACCTGCCACCACCGGATGCGGTCCTTGTAGTGCCCCACGGTCCGGGCCACGTAGTTTTCGAACTCGCCGAGGTCGCGCGGGGCGTACGCCACGCGGGCCCGGTTCTGCGGGTAGCCGCCCGTGCCCGGCACGCTCGCCGGGGCGCTGGACGACCAGTTACTCGACGGGAAGGGCAAGAGGCCCAGCACCTGGAGTCCGTGCCGCAAAGGCCGGTTGATCTGAAAGTCGGTCTCGGCGAAGGTGAACCGTCCTTGTTCGGGCTCGACTTCCTGCCACTTCAGCGACCAATCGCGGACCCAGACCAGTCCCGCCTTGCGCGAAAGGTCCAACAGGTGCGGCCAGGGATAGGCGTGGTTCACGCCGAAACGCGAATCGCCCTCGCGCGGCTTGGGGATGATCGCCAGGCGCAGCGTGCGCTCGTCGGAGACCCCCTCCGACTCGATCCGGGCGTGGACCCGATAGAACCCCCGCGAGCACTCGGGAAGGTTGCGTGCGGAGTAGACCGGCGAATGGACCGCGGAACCGGCGGCCGGCACGTCGATCGCCACCGCGTTGCGGAAGACCTCCCGGTCGAAGAAATCGGTGAAGCGGAAATGGAACTGGACGCGGCGTGCCTTCGCGTCGGCGTTCGCGGCGCACAGGGAGAGGACGAACGCCTCGTCCTCCTGGACCACGTTGCCCGGCCGATCGGTGGTCACGCCGAGTTCCACCGCTTGGCGGCGGACGAAGGCCGTCGGCTCACGCGCGGCCTCCAGTTGCAGGGCGTCGAGCCACACGGTCGCGCGCTGGGGCGGGCTGGGGTTCTCCGGGGTCTTGCGCAGGTCCGGACCGGCCAGCACGTAGCACCACCTCGAACTTGGCGTGAACACGAGGCTCTGCCGCTGCCACGAGGTTCCCACGCGCACCGGCCGGGAGAAGCTCCGGCCCTGGAATTCCCGCACGGCGAGCAGGGCCGGGGTGTTGGCGGCGGCCGCCTTGAGATACGCCGAGAACACGTGTTCGCGGCCCGGCTCGACTTCGATCCAACCGAGGTTGGCGGCCAGGGGAGCGAAGATCGGCACGCGGGAAAGTTCGTAGTAGTCGAAGTACGAAACCGGCTGGTTCTCGGGCGAGAGATCGATGCGCAGGCTGTGGTGCCCGTCGTAATGCTCGCGCTGGTCGATCTGGCCGAACAGGGCGTTCATCGGCCCGCCCCAGTGCGTGCGCCGGTCCCACTCGGCCGAGCCCCAACCGTCGGCCCCGCACTCGAAGCTGGCATTGGGAATCCGGTTGGCGCGGCCCTGGGCGGTGACGATCCGGCCGGGCCGGGCCGCCTCGGCGGCGGGCGCTTCGTCAAACGTCACGTCGTCGAGCCAGAGCGTTCCGGTCGAGTTGAACCAGATCTGAAATCGGCTCGACTTGCCGCAGTCGCGCACCGCGCGGAACGTGAACTCGTACCGAGCCCACTGGTCGGTCGGGATGAACACGTCCTGGAGCCCGCAAGGATGCCATCCGGCCGTGTCGGACAAGGCGACCTGGACCACGTCGGCATCGAGGTTTTCCGCCCGTGCCCAGAACGCCACGCGATACAGCGTGCCGCGTTTGACCGGCACGCCCATCTGGCAGATCATGGCGTGCGCGGCGGGCCCGCCCGGCGTGAACCGGGTGCAGTCCAGCCGGGCGCTGCGCCGGCCGTCGCGCCCGCGATCGAGCCGGAGCCTTTGCTCGACGTTGTTCGCGTTGCCCGAGACCTGCCAGCCGTCGGGCATGCCGTCGCCGTCGGCGTCGTCCTCGAACGACGGGTTGGCCACGAGGTTCGCCGCCCACGCGGCCGGGGCCAAGGCCGACACAACCCAGGCGACCAACAGGGTCTGCCAGAACGGGTGCGACGCAATGCGGCTCCTACTCGACGCCGACTCGAGCACATACGGAACGTGAAGTTCGGCACTCATGAGCATTCCTCGCGCGAGAGCCTCTTAGGGCCTGTAAAACTATAAGTTGGGCAATCTTATGGAACCCAAGGAAGCGAA
>JANLFZ010000638.1 GCA_024653385.1 Thermoguttaceae bacterium
CCGCGATCGTGGCGCCCGAAGGGGATACTCCCCTTGTCGCGGTTTTTGCCGCGAGAACCGGTGCAGTCCCCGTGAACGGTCAGGGTCTGCAAAACCATACCACGCAGGACAACGGGTGGCCCGCCGCGGTTCACACGCTTTCCACCCGGCCATCGACCAGCCGGACCACGCGGTGGGCCCGGGCAGCGATCGCCGGATCGTGCGTCACCATGACTATAGTCAGGTTTTGCTGCTGGTTCAAGGAGCCGAGGATATCGAGGATCTCCTGCCCGGTGGCCTGATCGAGGTTTCCGGTGGGTTCGTCGGCCAGCAGGATTTCGGGGCCGGCGACCAATGCCCGGGCAATGGCCGCGCGCTGCATTTCCCCGCCGGACAGCTCGCGCGGCTTGTGTTTCAGGCGGTGGGCGAGCCCCACCTTCTCCAGAAGCTGCACTGCGGCCTCCCGGTACGCACGGCGACGGCGCAAATACCCCCACACACTGTGGCGGATCAAGAGCGGCGTGAGCACGTTTTCCAGGGTATTCAGCTCGGGCAGCAAGTGGTAGAACTGGAAGATCATGCCGAAGTGGCGGTTGCGCAACACGTCGCGTTCCGCGGCGGGCAGGCTGTCGATCCGGTGTCCGCGGAAGCGGATTTCCCCGCGATCCGGTGCGTCCAGCGTCCCTAGCAAGTGCAGGAGCGTGCTCTTGCCCGACCCGCTCTGCCCCACGATCGCCAGAAACTCTCCGCGGCGGATGCTCAGCGAGACCCCTTTGAGCACGGGAATGGTCACCGACCCTTTGCGGTAGCTCTTCGCCAGCCGAATCGCTTCGAGTTGGGAAGGGGAAGTTCGGGCCATCACGGGTCGTTCCGTCGCCGGGGATACGGTCGCCATAGGTTCCCTTTCTCGGTTGCGCCTATTCGTATCGCAACGACTCCACCGGGTGGAGCATCGCCGCCCGGATCGCCGGCAGCACGCTCGCCAGAACCGCGATGCCCACCGCCCCTAGGACAATCGACGCGACCGTCCACGGATCGACGATCGCGGGGATGCGGTAGAAGTAGTAGATCGAGGGATCGAACACGGGCTCGCCGGTGATCTTGCCGAGGAAGTCGGCCACTTCGTTGATATGCCAGGAGAACTCCAGTCCGAGAATCATCCCCACGCCCGAGCCCACCAGTCCCAGCGACAGCCCGTACGCCAGGAAGATCCCCATGACGCCCAAGGCCGAGGCCCCCAGCGATTTGAGGATGCCGATATCGCGGGTCTTTTCGACGACGATCATGAAGAAGATCGCCAGGATACCGAAGCCCGACACGGCGATAATCAGGAACAGCAGCACGTTGAGGATCGCCGTCTCCATGTGCACCGCGGCCAGGAGCGGTCCTTGGCGGTCTCGCCAGGTCTGGATCACGTAGAACCGCGGGTCGAACGCCGCGCGGAGCCGGTCGCGGATCTCGTCGCCATTGGCCCCGGGCTTGAGCTTGATCTGGATCGAGTTGAACTTCGCCAGCCCGCTCGACGGGTCCTTCATCCCGCGCAATTCCTGGAGCACCGACAGCGGCACGAACACGAAGCTCGAGTCGTACTCGCTCATCTTGCTCTCGTAGAAGTCGACCACCGTGAAGGCGTGGCTGAGGATCTTGGGCGGCTCGCCGGCCGGCGCGTTGGGGAACGTCAAGGTCACGTCGTCGCCCGGCAACAAGAGGAACTGGTCCTCGGGGCTGCCGGGGAGCCGGTAGGTCGCCAGGATGATGCCCAGCACCACGCCCGGGTGCTGCTCCCGCGCCGGATCGAACCGGGCCGCCTCGGCCTGAGCGCGCGCGGCGAACGGGTCGTGGGGCGCCGGCTCGGGGGACGGGCCGCCTTCCAGGCCGGGCGCGGCGCCGCGCGGCGCGCCGGGCCCGAAGAGCCGCTGGTCGATCGCCCGGGCCTGGGCCATGCGGCGGCGATACTCCCAGCCGGCGTGCTTCATGTCGGGGCGTTCCGGCGTGTCGGGACCGGCCTCGGCGCCGCGCGTGTCGTACCCCCCTTCGCGAAGCTCGAAGCTCGGTTTCAACCGGTTCGCCGGATGCTGAAGGTACTTCGCGAAATCGCTCACCCGGCCGACCGTCTCCTCGTCGACGCCGATGAGCTGCACCTGGCGGTTGATCCAGTTGTCGCCGCGCCGGAAACTGAGCATCGCCGGCACCGCGACCGTGGTGGTCATGGCCTCGACCGAATCCCCCACCGCATCGAGAATCACCTCCTTGTGCTTGCGGTCGTCGAAGACCCCGCTGAAATCGCGGGTATCGAGGACGACGTCGGCCAGGATGCCGTGGATGCGGTTCTGCATCTCCGTGGCGAACCCCGACATGACCGAGTTGACCACGATCATCGTCGCCACGCCAAGCATCACGCTGATGATCGAGGCCAGCGCGATGTAGCGGGTCCGCAGGTACCGCAGGCACAAGAGGAGCTTATACATGGGCAGTCCTTTGCCGTCAAACCACGAAGGTCGAACGTCGAAAACCAAATGACCCAGGACGAACGAAAGACGAAAGCCATTCGTCCTTCGTCCTTCGACATTCACCCGTCCTTCGACTTTCGTCCTTCGACCTTCTTTCGACCTTCGTCCTTCATCCCTCCCCCGCCTCCGGCCGCAACAGCGGGAACAGGATCACCTCGCGTATCGTCTGGCTGCCGGTCAACAGCATGACGAGCCGGTCGATGCCGATGCCCAGCCCGCCGGCCGGCGGCATCCCGTGCCGCAGCGCGCGGAGGAAATCGCGGTCCATGCGGGCCATCGAGTCCTCGTCGGGCAGGCCCTCGAGCTGCTGGCTGAATAACGCCTCCTGGAGGTCGGGATCGTTCAGCTCGGTATAGGCGTTGGCCACCTCCATCCCCGCCACGAACAACTCGAATCGCTCGGCAATGGCCGGGTTGTCGCGCTTGCGCTTGGTCAGCGGGCAGATGCTCGCCGGGT
>JANLFZ010000062.1 GCA_024653385.1 Thermoguttaceae bacterium
CCTGCAAGAGGTGACGGAGCGGGCGGGGCCCCAATCCGAGGTCGATCCGTCGCTCTATGACGTCAAGGCGTTCGACGAGCGGATCGCCCGCGTCGCACGCGACTACCAGGCCGTCGCCCGGGATCTGAAGAAAGCCCAGGCCGCCTTGCCGGCCTTCCCCGATCCGCCGCCGCTTCCGCCCAAAGACGCGGGCCCGAAAGACCCCGCGCGCCTGGCGTGGGATACCTGGCGCAACGACTTGACGCGCCTGGCCGGCGACTTCGCCGAACTTCTGTCGAACCTCTCGGTGGTCCAGGCTCGCGCGCGACTGGAATCGATCGCCTTGGTGCGGGTCGAACTCCAGCCCGAGCAAGGCATCAAGATCGCCAGGCAAAACCGGCCCGACTGGATGAACGCCCGGGCCGCCCTGGTCGACCAGTGGCGCCAAATCGAGATCGCGGCCAACGCCCTACGCAGCGAATTGAATGTACGACTCAACGGCGACCTGGGCACCGTGGGCGACAACCCCTTCCGCTTCCGCGACACCAACGGCCGCCTCAGCGTCGGCCTCGAGTTCGACGCCCCCTTAACCCGCGTCGTCGAACGCAATGCGTACCGCGAGTCGCTGATCAACTACCAGCGGGCGCGCCGAGCCTACTACCAGTTCGAAGACCGCGTGGCCCAGAACGTCCGCAGCGTGCTCCGCTCCACCCGGCTGAGCCAGTTGAACTTCGAGATCCGGCGAGCGGCAGTCCGCGTGGCCATCGACCAGGTCGAGGTCGCGCGGCTGAACCTCCAGCGTCCGCCCCGGGTGGGCGAAAAGGGCTCGGAATCCGGCTCGAACGTGGGCCGCGACCTGGTCGATGCCCTCCAGCGTCTGCTCGACGCGCAAAACGCGTTCCTCAGGGCCTGGGTCGACTACGAGGCCCAACGCCTGAGTCTGGACTTCGAGTTGGGCACCATGCGCCTGGACGAGAACGGGATGTGGATCGACCCGGGGCCCATCGACGCCGACTTTGCCCAGGGGCCCGACGAGACCCCGCCGCTTCCCCCGGAACTGCCCGGCGTCCCCGAACCCACCCCCACGCCCCAGGCAAAGCCAACGCCGTAAGACAAGTCGCACAGCCGGTAGCATGGGTGCCCGGCTTGCGCCCACTCGGGCTAGTCGACTTGAGGAATCTGCGCCCCCTCTGCGTGGGTGCCAGCACGCTACCACGAACCGACATCCGTGGGCGAAGCGATCGCCCGAAGTCCCTATCTGAAAACGAAAAAAGCCCGCTGACCGATCGAGTCAACGGGCTTTGGCCAGTGGAGCGGAGGAGAGTCGAACTCCCGACCTCTGCAGTGCGATTGCAGCGCTCTCCCAACTGAGCTACCGCCCCATTGGGGTTATATCGGGCACACAAGCGTGCCACTAGCGATGGATTGTATAGTCCGTGGCGGCGGTTGTCAAAAGGGGATGCGGCGCGATGGCCGGTTGCCGGGTTGTTTTTCGGGACCGCTTGCGGCAAGCAAGGATACCCCTTAAGAAATAAGGGGGCAAATCCACGATTTGAGCGGCATTTGCGCTGGCACGAGAGGTGGGGATCGAGATGAGCGTTTTTCTGGGCATCGACATTGGCACGTCCGGCACGAAGACCCTGGCGATCGACGAACGCGGCGGTGTGATCGCCGAGGCGATGGAGACCTACCCCTGCTATGTGCCCAAGCCGCTTTGGAGCGAGCAGGATCCGGAGGACTGGTGGCAGGCCACCGTGCGTACGGTCCGCCGTGTTGTGGAGCAAGGCTCCCTCAAGCCTGGGGATGTCAAGGCGATCGGGTTGTCGGGGCAGATGCACGGGTCGGTGTTTCTCGACAAGAAGGACCGGGTCTTGCGTCGGGCGATCCTGTGGAACGACCAGCGAACCGCCGCCGAGTGCGAGGAAATGGAAGATCGCGTCGGCGGCCGCAAGAATCTCATCAAGTTGGTTGCTAACCCGGCGATGACCGGGTTTACCGCCCCGAAGATCCTTTGGCTGAGAAACCACGAGAAGAAGCACTTCGACAAGACCGCCAAGGTGCTCTTGCCCAAGGACGAGATCCGCCGCCGCCTGACCGGCGAGTATGCCACCGAGGTCAGCGACGCCAGCGGGATGTTGTTGCTCGATGTCGCGCGCCGTACCTGGTCGAAGAAGCTCTTGGCGAAGCTCGACCTCGATCCGGGTCTCTTGGCCCGCTGTTATGAATCGGAAGAGGTCACCGGCAAGTTGACGCCTCAGGCCGCGGAACTTCTGGGCCTATCGACCGACTGCGTGGTGGTGGGCGGGGCGGGCGACTGCGCGGCGGGAGCGGTGGGCAACGGGATCGTCGAACGCGGCGTGCTCTCGACGTCGATTGGCACGTCGGGCGTGATGTTCGTCCACAGCGACGAGGTGAAGATCGATCCCCGCGGCCGCGTCCACACGTTCTGCCATGCGGTGCGCGGCAAGTGGCACATGATGGGCGTGAACCTGTCGGCGGGCGGGTCGCTTCAATGGTTCCGCAACGAACTGTGCAAGGCCGACGCCGAGAAGGCCCGGCAGGAAGGAACCGAGGTCTACGATGCCTTGACCGCCGAGGCGGCCGCCGTTCCCGCGGGCAGCCAGGGCCTGTTCTTCTTGCCGTACCTGTCGGGCGAACGCACGCCGCACGCCGATCCCGACGCTCGCGGTTGCTTCGTCGGCCTGACGTTGGCCCACACGCGCGGCCACCTGATCCGGTCGATCATGGAAGGCGTGGTGTACGCGATGCGCGACAGCCTCGAGATCATCCAGGGCCTTGGGGTGCCGGTGCGGCAGATCCGCGCCTCGGGGGGCGGCTCGCGCAGCCCGCTTTGGCGCCAGATCCAGGCCGACGTGTTCGGTCGCCCCGTGGTCACGATCAACAGCCAGGAAGGGCCGGCCTACGGGGTGGCCTTGTTGGCCGCGGTCGGCGCGGGGGCCTACAAGAATATCCAAGAGGCCTGCCAGGCCACGATCCGCGTGGTCGACGAGACCTCGCCGAACCGTGCCGCCAAGCGACGCTATGATCGTGCGTTCCCCGTCTACCAACAGCTTTACCAGTCCCTCAAGGCCGACTTCAAGGAAATCGCGGCCTTGGAGGGCTGAAGTCCCACCGAGCACCCCCAGGGCTGCGCGATAGCCGCTAGCCCGGCGCGGTGCAGCGGGAGGATGGTGTCCGTGGTTGCTCGCTCGGAGTCGTCCTGCATGAAATGCATGGTCGCTGGCGGTTTCGCATCGAGGAAAGCGCGGCACGGCATCGTGCTTGCGGTCGCGCTCTTGGCGGTGGCCGGGTGGGGTGGCGATGGCAAGGCCGAGGACCCGGGTCCGTCTGCCCAGTCCGGCGCGTACCAGGGACCTTGTGCGTTGGCGGCCGCTCGGGACGGCAAGACCCTGTACGTGGCCAATGCCGATGCCCGGCAGGTGGCATGGATCGCGCTTCCTGGTGGCGGCATCGTGCGGCGGGTGTCGCTCCCGGCCGAGCCGACCGGCCTGGCCCTTACGGCCGACGGCGCCCGGCTGATCGTCACTTGCGCCGCGCCAAAGAGCCAGGTGATCGTGCTGCACGCGGGCTCGGGCGAGCAGATCATGTCGATGGCCGCCGGGCACACGGCCACGGGACCGGCGGTCAGTCCCGATGGAACGCGGCTGTACGTGTGCAACCGATTCGACAACGACGTTTCGGTCGTGGATCTGTCGGCGGGCAAGGAAGTGGCGCGGGTACCGGCCGTGCGGGAGCCCATCGCCGCGGCGGTGACCCCCGACGGCCAGACCGTGCTCGTGGCCAACCATCTTCCCAACGCGCGGACCGACGACGCGTTCCGGGGCGACGTGTCGCCGGTGATCACCGTGATCGACGCCGGCACGCTGCGGACCAGCGCGATCGAGCTGCCGCACGGCGCCAACGGAGTGCGCAGCGTCCGCGTCGCGCCCGACGGCCGCCACGCCCTGGTGACCCACCTCTTGTCGAACTTCCAGAAGATTCCCTTCCGCGTCGACATGGGGTGGATCAACACGAACGTCGTCAGCGTGATCGACCTGCGGCGTCGCGTGGTGTTGAGCACGATCGGGATGGACGAGCAAGACCTGGGGGCGGCCAATCCCTGGGACGTGACCTGGACGGCCGACGGCAAGACCATTTGCGTGAGCCTGGCGGGCGCCCACGAGCTGTGCGTCATCGGCGCCGCGGAACTGCTGAGCGACTCGGCTCGGCGGACCATGTCGCCGATGATGGGCGTCTGGCCGATCTATCCGACCTTGGGGTCGAGCATGTGGCGTCGGATAGCGCTTCCCGGCAAGGGTCCCCGCGGGCTGGCGGCTGCCGGGCCGTACGTCTATGTGGCCGAGTACTTCAGCGACACGGTGGCGGTGGTCGATCCCCAAGCAGCGGCCGACGGGCGTTCGTTCCCCGGCACGCTCGCGCTGGGGCCTGCCCCGCGATGGACACCAGAGCGGCGCGGAGAATTCCTGTTCCACGACGCGACGATCTGCTACCAACAGTGGCAGAGCTGCGCGAGCTGCCATCCCGAGGGGCGCGTCGACGGCCTCAACTGGGACCTGATGAACGACGGCGCCGGCAACCCGAAGAACACCAAGAGCATGCTCTGGTCGCACCGCACTCCGCCGGCCATGGCCGAGGGCGTGCGCATGTCGGCCGAGGAGGCGGTGCGTTCGGGCATCCGCCACGTGCTGTTTTCCGAACGCCCCGAGCACGAGGCGGCAGCCATCGACGCGTACCTCAAGTCGCTTCGGCCCGTGCCCAGCCCGCGCCTCGTCGACGGCCGGCTCAGTCCAGCGGCCGAGCGGGGGCGGAGGCTGTTCGAGAGCGCGCGTGTGGGGTGCGCGGCGTGCCATCCCGCACCCCTTTTCACCGATCTGCGATCGCACAATGTCGGCTCGCGGGGGCCGAACGAATCGTCCGAGCGGTTCGATACGCCCACCCTGGTCGAGGTCTGGCGAACCGCCCCCTACCTGCACGATGGCCGGTACACGACCGTCAAGGAGTTGCTCGTCGAGGGCAAGCACGCGTTGCGCCGCGTCGACCCTCCGCTGGAAGAACAAGAAATCGACGACCTGGTCGAGTACGTGCTCTCGCTATGAAAACGCGGAGGCAACACGCTGAAGCGTACTCCTCTCGCGCCGCGAGATGGGGCCCAAAACGTAGAACGGCCTTTCCAGGCCGTCTCGAGCGGGCCAAGACACCGATCCTGCGCCTTTTCCTGGCCATCCTCTTCTTGCAGACACCCATCGTGGCAAGCGAACCGCCGGACGCCGCCGCCGCCCTGCGTGCCCTGGTCGTGGCCGATTGGGAGGCCCAGGAACGCCGCCTGGGCCGCGCGCCGCACTCGCCGGAGGCGATTCGCGACGCCGCGCGCCGCGCAGGACTCTTGCTCGACGACCTCCGCACGGTACCCGGCGTGGGCGACCTGTCGGCGGCGTCGGCGGCGCTTGGCCGCCTGGCGGCGCGGGCGGAGCACGCGGAGGCCTTGGACGAGCCATCGAGGCGGTCGCTTTACGAAGAGATTCGCACGCTGGCGCGCGACGTGGCGCTTAGCAACCCCCTGGTCGCGTCGCGGCCGGTTCTGTTCATGCTTCGCCGGCGGGCCGTGGGCTACATGCTCTACGAGTACCTGGGCTGGTATTACCGGTTCGGAAACGATCCGACGAGCGGGTTCAAGAACCCGCGATTCCCCACGCCCGAGCCGGGGGGCGGGGTGTTCGTGCTCGATCGGCCCGGCCGCTCGATGGAGGTGCGAGAGCTGACCGCCGGGCGATTGCCGCCGGGGCACTACGTGACGCTGGCCCTGTCGTACGACGCACGCACGATCTACTTCGCCTACGCGGACCCCACGGGAGAGGATCCCTACACGCTGCCCGGCTACGCCCGGGCGCCGGCGAGTCCCGGGACGAAGTACCACACCTTTCACCTCTTCGCGATGGATGCCGACGGCGGCCGCCTGCGCCAACTGACCGACGGTCCGGACGACGACTTCGACCCGTGCCCCTTGCCCGACGGCGGCCTGGCGTTCGAGTCCACGCGCCGCGGCTCGAAGCTCCGTTGCGGGGGTGGGAGCCCGGAACTCGTCTACACGCTGCACCGCATGGACGCCGACGGCCGGAACCTCCGCACCTTGTCGTTTCACGAGACCCACGAGTGGCATCCCAGCGTGCTGGGCGACGGGCGGATCGTCTACACGCGGTGGGACTACGTCGACCGCAACGCGGCCAAGTACCACGGGCTGTGGACGTGCAACCCCGACGGCACCAACCCGAGCGTCCTGTTCGGCAACCATACGACGCGGCCGTGGGCGTGTTACCAGGCCAAGGCCGTGCCCGGCTCGAACCGCATCGTGTTCGTCGCCGGGGGACACCACGCCAACGTGGGCGGCACGCTGGTGATGCTCGATCCGTCGCGGGCGGCCCTGGACCCACGTACCGGCGAAGACCGCCCCGAGGCCCTCGAACGGCTCACGCCCGAGGTGCTCTTTGCCGAGGCGCAGGGCTGGCCCAAGACCTACTTCTACAGCCCTTGGCCGCTGTCGGAGAAGTACTTTCTCGTGGCGATGAGCCACGAGCCGCTTTCGGGCGGGTACACGGGCCGGCACCGCGATTCGGAGACGGGCCTCTACTACTTCGACCGTTTCGGCAACCTCGAGCTGCTTTTCCGCCGCAAGGGCATCTCGGCCGTCTATCCGATACCGCTGGCCCCGCGGCCCGTGCCGCCGGTGCGCACGGGGCCCGTGCAGACGGAACTGGGCGACGAAGGGGAGTTCGTGCTCGCCGACGTCAACCGGAGCCTCTTGGCCCTGCCCGCCGGCCGTCGAATCACGGAATTGAGGGTGTTCCAACTCTTGCCGAAGTCGCGGACGGACCATTTCGACACGCCGCGAATCGGCCACCCCGAGCAATCCAACGCCCGAATGCTCTTGGGCACCGTGCCGGTCGAGGTCGACGGATCGGCGTATTTCCGCGCCCCGGCGCGAAAGCCGCTGTATTTCCAGGCGGTGGATGGCTCCGGCCGGGCGGTGCAGGGGATGCGCACGGTGGTGTACCTTCAGCCGGGCGAGCGCCGTGGATGCGTGGGTTGTCACGAGCCGGTCGCGGCGGCGCCGCCGCGTCGCGAGCTATTGGCCGCGCGGCGTCCTCCGTCGGCGCTGCGGCCGGGGCCCGACGGAAGTCATCCGTTCTGCTACCCCCGCCTCATCCAGCCCGTGCTCGAGCGCCATTGCGTGCGGTGCCACGACGGCTCGACCGGTCCCGACAAGGCCCCGCCGGTGCTGACCGGAGGGCCGGCCGGCCGGTTCAGCCAATCCTACGAGGCATTGAAGCCGTTACTGCGATGGCCGTCGTACGATGAACCGACGCGCCCCGGCCAGTTGGGCGCCGACACCAGCCCGCTGGCCGCGATCCTCACCGGCCCCAAGCACGCCAAATACGTGGCAATGCCCGAGGCCGACTTGCGCACCGTCTATCTCTGGCTCGACGCGCACGTGCCGTTTTTCGGCACGTATGAGGAGAAGGACCTCGAAGCCCAACGACTCGGCCAGGCCGTGCCGCCACCGCCGCTCCAATGAGCCTTGCCGGCCGGGGCGAGGCAGCGCCCTCGGCTACGGCTTCTTGTAGCGGTGGCTCAGAAAGTCGCCCACGTAGATCAAGTACTCGAAGGGAAGCGGTTCCCGGCCGACCTGTTCGCGGATCGTGCCCAGCGTGCCGCGCAGGACGCGCTGCTTGCCCTGGTAGCCCGCATGTTGGACCACCGCGACGGGCGTCTCGGGCGGATAGGCCGCGGAGAGCTTGCGGATGAAGTCGTCGAACTCGGCGCGCATGGTGAACAGCACCATGGTGCTGCGATGCGCCGCGAGTCTCTCGATCGTGTCGGTCTTGCCCGGCCAGTCGGTCGAGGTGAGGATGACCGCTTTGGTTCGTTCGCTGGTGGTGACTCCCTTGCCGATCGCGGCATTGGCGGCGTTGAAGGCGCTGAGCCCCGGAACCACCACGGGGCGCAGGTCCTCGAACTCCTCGAGGCACCATTCCCACGGCCCGTAGATCAGCGGATCGCCATTGTCGAGAATGGCGACGGTCTTGCCGGCGGCGACGGCCTGGCGCACGCGGGCGGTGAAGTCTTTGCGCTTGGCGGCCAACTCTTCCGCTTCGGCCCGCTCCTGGCCATCGAGCGTCGAGGGGTCCTTTCCGTAGTAAGGGAAAAGCCGCCAGAATCCCTCGACGACCTCTTTGCCTTGGAGTTCGGTCGCGAACTTCTCGCGGATTCCCGGTGAGCAATAGACGATCTGCGCCCGTTTCAAGACCTCCAGCGCCCGCACCGTAATGAGGTCCGGATCGCCGGGCCCCACGCCCACGAGGTACAGCGAGGCGGCTTTGGTCTCGGCAGCGGCGAGGTGGCCTCCTGGGCCGAGCGACCAAGCAGCGAGAACCAACGCGACAAGGAGGAGAATTGGGCGGCAACGGGCAGTCACGGGGGCCTCCTTTGTGGAAAAGGAAACGCGAGGGTATTACTGTTTCCGAAAACGTATTACTAGCATACCCGACGTGCCCGACCTTGCCAAGAGGCGCCTCGGGTCCGCCCGAGAACCAATAGCCCAGGGGTTCACTCGTGGGGCTTTGAGGCACCGCGCCGTAAGGTCTTCGTCCCGGAGCGACGGTTGAAATCCCGGGGCAACGTCGGCGTTTCAGCCGTCCCTCCGGGACGGCCGTGCGGTTCGCGCGGCATTGCCGACCCAGCGATGAATGGCTGGACCATTGTCATCCCGTCGCTCCGGGACGGGCGGCGTGGAGCGCCCTGAACACCGGCGAGGGGCGTGGCCCGTGCCAGCCAACCCACGCCCATCGCTTCGCTCTGGGCGTGCCACCCGACCGTGGTCTTTGACCAGTCTCGCATCGAGCAACAATTCCAGCGACCATGAATGCGCTTGCTTGGCTACAAGAATGTGGTCGATAGCGGCGGTGTAGTAGCCGGACGATCAACCGCCCATCAGGCTCGAAAGACGCTCCGGTGAGCATACAAGGTCTTGGGCGATAAGTTCGGAGAATCCGTCGCAATCACGAATGCTCTCAAGGCATCGCATCATCCCGGCAATAGCCGAGAAGACAGCCACGGTCGGGAGGCTGACGCGAGCGACGCCGCAGTCTCGCAGTTGTGCAATCGAGAAGTTGCTGATGTTAGAGGGCAGGCCAGCGGCGATGCTCACCGGGCCGGCGATCTCTTTGACGAGCAGCCGCACTTGTTCCAGTGTCGTGACGCCGGTAACGAACGCCAAATCGGCCCCAGATTCAAGGTAAAGGTTGGCCCGGACAATCGCCTCGGCGATGCCCTGCTCCTTGTCGGGAGCCACTGCGAGCGCGTCTGTCCGACCGTTGATGACCAGTTCAGGTTCGCCTGCCTCTCGCGCAGCCGCCCGCGAGGCCCTGATCTTCTCAGCCGCTTCATCCCGGCCAATCACCTGCTTCGGGGCGGGGTTTCCCAACACCTGATCTTCGATGTTGATTCCTGCGACGCCGGCCTTGATGAAGTCGCGGATGGTCGAAGGAATCGCCATCACGTCGCCGAAACCGTCCTCGCCGTCCGCCATGACCGGAATGCTGACCGCACCGACAATCCCGGCTGTCACGGCCAGGTTGCGGTCACGACCGAATTCCGCCTCGGATGGCCAACATGCCGCAAGGGCGAAACTGTAGCCGGAACACTGAGCGGCCTTGAACCCCAGTTTCTCGATGATTCGGGCCGACAGAGGGTCATACGCATCCGGCATGACCAACGCGCCGCCGGAATTGAGCAATCGGCGCAATTCACTCGCCTTCCCCATGTGTATCCCCTTTTGCACCAAACGGCTCCATGCGCACTGCCGATCAGGAATTGCCCCACAACCGTCGGATCGGGTGGCACGCCCTGAGCGGCCGTGAACGGCGTGGCCCGTCGGGCCAAGCCACGGCCATCGCTCTGGCCGTCCCACCCGACCCGCTTCGAGGATCTGCCGGAGCCCGAGAATCTCGCAGAACTATCCGCTAAACCGCCCGGCGATCAGCGTGATGTTCTGTCCGCCGAACCCGAAACTGTTCGAGAGGACGTAATCGCAGCGGGCCTCGCGCGCGACGTTGGGCACGTAGTCGAGATCGCACTCGGGGTCGGGCGTCTCGTAGTTGATCGTCGGGGGCAGCACGCGGTCGCGGATGGCCAGAAGGCAGAGGATCAGCTCGGTGGCCCCGGCCGCGGCGATGAGGTGCCCCATCATGCTCTTCGTGCTGGAGACCGGGATCTTGTACGCTTCGTCGCCGAAGACGCGCTTGATGGCCAGGGTCTCGACCTTGTCGTTGACGGCGGTGCTCGTGCCGTGGGCGTTGATGTAGTCGACGCGGTCGAGGCCCGCGTCGCGCAGGGCCATGCGGATGCACGAGATGGCGCCGCGGCCCTCGGGGTGGGTGTCGGTAATGCGGAAGGCGTCGGCGGTCGAGCCGTAGCCGACGATCTCGCCGTAGATTTTCGCACCGCGCCGCCTGGCCCGGTCGAGTTCCTCGAGCACGACGAAGCCGGCGCCTTCGCCGAGCACGAAGCCGTCGCGTTGGCGGTCGAAGGGGCGCGAGGCCTTGGTGGGTTCGTCGTTCCGGGTGCTCAGGGCGGTCAGGAGGCTGAAGCCGGTCACGCCGAAGGGGTGGATCATCGTGTGGGTGCCGCCGGAGAGCATCACGTCGGCCTCGCCGCGGCGGATGATGTCGGTGGCCTCGCCGATCGCCTGGCTCGAGGCCGCGCAGGCCGTCAAGCAGTTGACGTTCGGCCCCTCGGCGCCGAAGAGGCCGGCCAGGTGGCCGGCGGGCATGTTGGGCTCTTGTTCGAGTTCGGCGATCGGGTGGAGGATCTCGAGGCCCTTGCGCGTGAACTTCGCCAGGTTCAGGCCGCCGTCCTCCAGGGCGGCGACCATCATCTGGGTGAAGCGGTCGAAGTCCTGCTGGCCCTCGCCGCTGCCGGTGTAGACGCCGAACCGGGTGGGGTCGAGCGGGCTGTCGAGCACGCCCGAGTCGGCCATGGCCTTCTTGGCGGCCCCGACCGCGAAATGGGTGTGGCGCCCCTGGTACTTCCAATCGTCGGGGTTCTCGCCGACGTCGGAGACGTCCCAGTCGCGGACCTCGGCGGCGATGCGGGTGGGGAAGTTCGAGGCATCGAAGTGGGTGATGTAGCCCACGCCCGACTCGCCGGCCAACACCCGTTTCCACACGGTTTCGATGTCGGCGCCCAGGGGGGTGACCCAGCCGATTCCGGTGACTACCACGCGGCGTCTCATGATGCGACTCCCGTCTTCGAATCCGGACCGCCTCTCAGCCCGACGAAGCCGCGGCGCGGAGCAACTCCTCCGGCTCGCGCAAGGGAGAGCCGTCGGCGGCATGGCCGACCTCGTAGGCCCGCAGCATCCGCATCATCCGCAGATACGCGGAGGGCTCGAAGAGGACCTTGTCGTGGTGCTCGCCGTTGAGGTGGGCGAACACGAGTTCTCCCTCGGCCTGGAGCTGGTCCTGGCGATGGCTGGCCACGGTGACCATGGCCCCGTCGTCGCGGATGTACTCGATCGTCGCCGTGTAGATCAGCGTGTCGCCCGGTAGCGCCGGGAGATAGAACGTCACCCGCGGCGCCTTGGCCAGGACCACCTTCTCTTGAAAACGCCCGTGCTCGCACACCAACAGGCCACCGGTCTGCGCCATGCCTTCCATGATGAGGGAATTGGGCATGACGGCGTACCCGGGAAAATGGTCGTGCAGGTGCTCTTCGGCCAGGGAGATGTTCTTGATCGCCCGGGCGCGACGTCCGCTCTCGAACTCGATGAACCGATCGATCCAGTACCAGCGCATGACCCCTTGTTCCTTTGCGCCTGCCGGCCTTTACGCGGCGCCGACTTTGCTCTCGACGAAACGGCAGAGGTCTTCCACGGTCAGGGAGTTGGTGAAGTCCTGGACCTTGGGATTGGCGGCGAACCGGTCGAGGCTGGCCCACGGCATCCGCTTGCGGAGTTCAGCCAGTCCCGCGTCGGTGACGCGGCCGTCCTGGACGTACTGGGCGTTGGTGAGCACGTCCTGGGGAAGCAATTCCTTCTGGGGGATCTTAATGTTGAAGGCCTTTTCGAGCCGGAACTGGATGTCGAGGAAGTCGATCGATTCGGCCCCCAGGTCGCCGACCAGCGTGGCCTCCGGGGTGACCTCCTCCTCGTCCACGCCCAAAGCGTCGACCAGCGCGTTCTGGACCTTCTCGAAAATCTCTTCCTTCGTCGGCATGTCGTCTCACCTCCGGACTGGAAAGGCCGTTACGTTTTTTTTCTTCTCTCTGGGGCGCGTTGCTGCAACCACCGAGTTCCTTGAAGTCCTCCTCGTTCGGCTTTGGGGGCGCGAGGCTCGGACTAGTACCCCCCCAGGCTCAAACCGCCGTCGACGCGGATCACCTGGCCGGTAATATACGAGGCGTCGTCGCTGGCGAGGAAGGCCACCAGGGCAGCCACCTCGGCCGGCGTGCCGACCCGCTTCAGGGGAATTACCTCCTTGATCTTGTCGCCCACCAGGCCCCGCACCGCCTGGCTCATGTCGGTGTCGATCATGCCGGGGGCCACGGCGTTGACCCGGACCTTGCGTTGGGCGAACTCCTTGGCCATGGCGCGGGTCAGCCCGTCGATGCCGCCCTTGCTCGCCGCGTAGTTCACCTGTCCGCGGCTGGCGAACTCGGCCGCCGTGCTCGACAGATTCACGATGCTCCCGCTCCGCTGGTACATCATCTGCTGGGCGACCGCGCGGCAATAATGGTAGGTGCCGAAGAGGTTCGTTTCCAGCACCTCGCGCCACTGTTCAGGCAACATGGCCCCCAACAGGCCGTCGCGCACGATCCCGGCCGAATTGACCAGCACGTCGAGCCGGCCTTGCTGTTCGACGATTTCGTCGACGATCTGCTGGGCACGCAGGGCGTCGCGCACGTCGGCTTGGACGGCGCGCACCGACTGCCCCCGGCCGACTAGTTCGGCGACCAGCCCCTCGGCAGCCTCGCGGTTGGACTGATACACGAATACCACCGCGGCCCCTTCCGAGGCGAGGCGTTCCACGACCGCGCGGCCGATGCCGCGGCTGCCTCCGGTGACCAAGGCTGTCTTGCCGTCCAGTCGCATAGGTTCGCAAGGGGTCTCGAGTGAAGCTCTAGCAGGAGGGTACGAGGGTCTCGGGCGGGGCGCGGGGTCACGCGGTCGATTCGGCGTTCGCGCCGTTCGATCCGCTGGGTCGGTACAACAGCGCGAACAGGCTGCGCATCTCCTTGCGGACCACGGCGTCGGTGGGGGCCTGCGCCGGATCGGTATCGGCCAGGTCGTACCGGGACAACACCAACCGCCCATTGACCGTCGTCCGGCCGGCCACCATCCCGCGCGCCTTCACCTCGGTCTCCTCGTCGGACTGGCGAATGATCTCGACGGACACCTCGAGCGTTTGCCCCGGCTCGACGAATTGCCCGTACTTGACCCCCCGAACTTCCTTCAGCACGACCATGCTGTGGGCGAAATCCTCGCTGGCTCGGATGAGCCAGGCCCCCGCCTGAGCCATGGCTTCGACCATCAATACCCCCGGCATCACGGGAAACTGGGGGAAGTGGTCGGCCAAATACTCTTCGGCCATGGTGAGGTTCTTCACAGCGGTGATGCGCTTTCCCGGTTCCAGCAGGTCAATGCGGTCAATGAGCGAAAAACGCATGGGTATCTGGCAGGATGATCGGCTTGCGCAAGCTAGGGCCGGCTCGGAAAAACGGACGGTTCAGTATAGTTCTTTACCATCCGCGCTACAATCGAGGTTTCGGCGCGCACGCCCGGGCGCAGGGTCCACTTCCACAACATCTTAGGGGTTGTCTGGCGATGGCGATACCCGAAAATCGGCCTACCGCGATCACCTCTAGCGAGTTAATACCGCACGCCGGTTTCGGCAGCAAGCCGCCCCCTCGGGGGCGGCCGAACCGCTCGCGCTGCCAAATTGGCACCGGCTCACCTCGTCGGAAAGCCCGTTATTGGCATAAGCCTCATGGGGAGAATAGGTTACGATGCCTCGGCATTCCGGCACGAGCTTTGCTTGATCGGACCAATGGCCGTCAGGGCCTCGCCCGAGGGGCGGCCGGCGGCCTGCAACGGAACTGGTTTCGTCCCCTCTTGCCACAAGACCAATGAGGAGGGTTCGCCATGCCTGTTCGCTATTGGCCCATGCAAAACCCCATCGCTCAGCTCCGCCGGGAGGTCGATCGGCTGCTCTCGGGCTTCGCCGACGCGGTGCCGGGTGGTGGCGTTCTGGCGGGTGTTCTACGCGGCCAGCCCGCCGTGAACGTATGGGAAACCGCTGACGCCTTGCACGTCGAAACGGAGATGGCCGGCGTCAAGACGGATCAGGTTGATATCTCGGTGGTCGGGGACCAACTGACGATCAAGATCGAGCGTCCCGACGTCTCCCAGGAGGGGGTCACCTACCACCGCCGCGAGCGCCCTGTGGGGACCTTCACGCGGGTGATTACGTTGCCGACCGAGGTCGACGCCGACCGAGTCGAGGCCTCGCTCTGCGACGGGGTGCTGCGCATCGACCTGCCCAAGGCCGAGGCCGCCCGCCCGCGCAAGATCCCCGTTCATGTCGGCAAGTAATCCCACAACCCAGGAGCAGCGAACATGGCCAACGAAACGATCACCAAAACTCCGGCAGAACAGACCGTGACGGCCGAAGAGACCCGGTCGGGTCTGTTCTACCGTCCCAACGTCGATATCCTCGAGAAGGCCGACGAACTGCTCGTGCTGGCCGATGTTCCCGGGGCTTCGCGCGAGGGCATCGACATCCATTTCGAGGACGGTCAATTGACCATTCACGCGAAGGCACCCCGCCGCCACGAGAACGTCGAGTTCCTCGTTCATGAATACGGCGTGGGCGATTACTACCGCACGTTCCGGGTGGCCGAGACGATCGACGCGGCGAACATCACGGCGGAGTATGCCGACGGGGTGCTGACGCTCCACCTGCCCAAGGCCCCGGCGGTCAAGCCGCGCAAGATCCCGGTCAAGGCGTAGACGACGTTTCCTGGATAGGAGAAAGTCCCATGGTCCTGATTCCGTGGAGAGGCAAACAACGCGAGCGCGAACCGGGACGTATCGAGACCTCGCCCCTGGCCGCGCTGCGCACCGAGATGGATCGGCTGTTCGACCAGTTTTTCCGCGAGCCGCTCGGCACGTTCGAGTGGCCCTTCGGCGATCGCGGCTGGGTGCCGCCGGTCGAGGTGACCGAGAGCGACGAAGAGGTTACGGTACGCGCGGAGATCCCCGGCGTCGATCCCCAGCACCTCGATCTCTCGATGGTCGGCAACCAGCTCGTGCTGGCCGGCGAGAAGAAAGACGATCTGGACCGCTCGGGCAGGGAGTGTCACGCGAGCGAAATCCGCTACGGCTCGTTCCGCCGGAGCATCCCTCTGCCGGCCAACGTCGATGAACAGCGTGTCGAGGCCGATTGCACCAACGGCATGCTGACGATCCGGCTCAAGAAGATCCAGCCGACGCCCGCCAAGCGGATCGAAGTCAAGGGCCGGTAAATTGTCGCCGCCCTTGTGCGGCGGGCTTGGCGCCGGTCAATAGGCGCCCGCCTCGTATGCGGCGTCGAACATGGCGATGACGTTGTCCGGCGGCACGTCGGCGAGGATGTTGTGGACCTGCTGGAACACGAACCCGCCGCCCGGCTTCCAAAGCGCCACTTGCTCGTGGACGTGCAGGCGCACCTCGTTCGGCGTGCCGCGCGCGAGGACCACGTGGGTATCGCACCCGCCGCCCCAGAAGGTCATTTGGCGGCCGAAATCGGCCTTCAACCCCCGCGTCTCCATGCCCGTGCACGAGATCTGTACCGGGTTGATCGCGTCGAGCCCGGCCTCGATCAGATCGGGCAACAGCGGGCGCACGCCGCCGCAACAGTGGAGCATGACCTTGACGTTGGCCAGTTCCTTGGCGCGGCGGAACAGCCGGGCATGCCGCGGCTTGAAGAACTCCTGGTACATCGCGCGCGACATCTGCGGTCCCTTTTGCATCCCCAGGTCGTCGCCGAAGAGCACGATGTCGATGTAGGGGCCCACCAGGCGCAGGAAGCGCTCGAGGTTGACCAGGTGGATCTCGACGAGGCGGTCGAGGAATGCGTGGGCCCGGCGCGGCTCGGCGGCCAAGAGCATCAGGAAGTTGTCGATGCGGTAGAAGAACTGGCCCATTTCGAGCAGGTTTCCGCCGAACAGCCCGACGATCGCCCGGTCGGTCCGTTGGCGGAGCCGCCGCGCCCCGTCGGCCAGCACCCGGTCTCCCTCGGGGCCGGAAGCCAGCGGTCCGGGCGGGCTGGCCACCGCGCACCAGATGGTCTCGGCCATGGCCTCGGGAATGCGGTCGAAATCGTCGGCTTCGAGAAACGGCCAGTACGCCTGCTCGAAGTACAGGGCGCCGTCGGGCATGCGCCCGATGACCCGGCCACTGGCGCTCCGTAGCACCCAGGCCCCTTCGACCCGCTCCGGCGCGGCCCAGCGGGGCATCTGGCAGGGGGTGCCGTCGGGCAGGGTCCAGTCGACCCAGTGTTCGTCCTCCAGGGCGAAGCCGCGCCCAAGTTCGATCGTATCGACGTGGAACCTCTCGAGCACATCCTCGTCGACGATGGCCAACTGCTGGATCGGGTCGTAGACGCGGATCGGGCGCTGGGGCAGTCCCAACGCCTTGCGGAGTCTCGCGTAGGCGATGGCCGCGATGCCCGACGACCGGTGGCCGCTGAAGTCGATCGGCACCCGATCGGGCTCTTGGTGGTTCAACGAGGCCAGTACACGTTCTCGCGGAGTCATGGAGGAAGTCCCCGTTATCCCAGACAAACGATCAGCAATCGACCCTAGCAGAATCGCGCATCAAAACCACCCGCGGTGTCGAAACCAGGAAAGCATCCCGCCCGCCACGGCAAGGGAGACGAGCCAGAACACGGGGTAGCTCCAGGGCAGCTCGTTCTCGGGAATGGGCATGTTCATGCCGTACACCCCGGCCAGAAACGTCAGTGGCACGAAAATCGTGCTGATGACGGTCAGCGTCTTCATGATCTCGTTCATGCGGTTGGAGACCGTCGAGACGTGCGTCTCGGTCAGCGCGCCGGCCAGTTCGCGGTAGGTCTCCAGCAGGTCGAGCACCTGCACCACGTGGTCGTACACGTCGCGCAGATACGTGTAGGTGGTCTCCGAAAGGCATTCGTGGCGCTCACGGTGGAGCGAGGCAATCAACTCGCGCATGGGCCAGGCCACCCGGCGGAGCATGGTCAGATCGCGCTTGAACACGTGGATCTCGTGCAGGAAGCCGCGATCGTCGCCGGCGAACACCTTCTCCTCCAACTCGTCCAGTCGCCTCGATGCGTCCTCCAGGATGGGAAAGAACCGGTCGACCATGGCGTCCAACAGGCAGTAGAATAGAAAACTCACGTCGCTGCGCCGCAGCCGCGAGTCCTTGGTCCGGATCCGCTGGTGAACGCCGAAGAAGATGTCGCTCTTGCGTTCCTGGAAGGTCACGAGGGTCTTCCGGCCGAGAAACAGGCTCACCTGCTCGCTTTGGACGCCGTCCTTGCCGAGTTCGGCCATCTGGGCCACGACGAAGAGCCGTCCCGGGTGTTCGGCGGAGGCCGGGTAGTCCTCGGCCTTCGGCCGCTGGCCCAAGTGCACCACGTCCTCGATGGCCAGCGGGTGGAGTTCGTACTTCTCGGCGAACGCCCGGATCACGTCCATGTCGGTCGTCCCGTCGATGTTGATCCACCGCACGGCGGACCATTCGGGGCGATGGTGGGCGAGAAAATCCCAGATGTCCTGGACTTCCTGGACTTGCACCTGTTCGGGGCAGTAGTCGATGCAGGTGACCGTGACCTTGCCGCGCGTCGTGGGGAGCTGCGCGAGTTCGTGGGGCTCGATGCCCGGCGCCGCGCCCGCCAACGGCACGCTCTGCCGAAGAATCGAGGTGGTGTCGGTCCGCCACGAAGCCGCCTGGCTCCGCGGCAGTTCTCCTGGAGGAGACGTCCGTGTGCCGGCCGCGGCCTTTGCCCTCGCGCCGTCGCCTCGCTCGGCCATAGCACCCCCCTTCGCTCCAGGGATCGGTAATGTCGGACGATTGCGCACGATTGTCGCACGGCGCGCGGCCGGCCTCAAGGGGCGGACCGGGTTGTTGGCCCCCGGATCGGGCCGCACTGCCAAACCGCCTCGTAGTGCGCGACCAAGGCGGCGGCGGTCTTCCGAATGTCGAAGACCGCCTCGACACGGCGGCGGGCGGCAGCCGCCAGGGCGGCACGCAGCGCGGCATCTCCAAGCAACTCGTCGATCGCGGCCGCCAAGGCGCCGGGATCGTCGGGCGGCACCAGGCGCGCCGTCGCCGGCGGAAAGATCTCGCACGTACCGCCCACCGCCGTGGCCACCACCGGCACGCCCGAGGCCGCCGCCTCGAGCAGCACTCTCCCCAGGGGCTCCTGCCGGGCCGGATGGGCCACGAGGACCACCTCGTTGAGCAGTCGAGCGACGTCGGCC
>JANLFZ010000639.1 GCA_024653385.1 Thermoguttaceae bacterium
CAAAATTCCCACGGTGGCCCACTGGAGCCCCTCGAGGTCCTTGAGTTCTTCCGCCAGGCGCAGGCCCTGGATGTAGGGTTCGGGCCGCATCGGCTGAATCTGCGACACCTGGCGGAACACCTGGAGGGCCCGCTGCTTCAGACCCAGTTGATCGAGGTACAGGGCAACAAACAGCATCTCGTCGGGCGACTGGGCGAAGTCGATGGCCGACATCACGACCCGCTCGATCTCCTCGGGCGGACGGTTGGCGGCCTGCATGGCCAGCGAGAGCGCCTCGTACATCCAGGCGGGCTGGGCCTGGCCGTGACGCAGCGCGGCCTGGATCACGGCGATGACCTCGTCGTAGTTCTTCTCGCGCCAGAGGCTCCGCACCGTTTCGCGCACGTCGGCCGGGGCGGGTTTGTTGGCGGCGAAGTACTTGTCCCACGCGGCGGCCGGGTTCTTCGAGACCTCGATGCGAATGCGCCGCGGCGGATTCGCCGCGCGGGGGGCTTCGGTGGCCTGGCTCGCCGGCCGGTTCGCCGAGGCGGCCGCGCCGGTCTGGCGGGGTTCGCCCTCGGGCGTGAGATTGAGGTCGTCGGCCACGGCGAACGCGCGGAAGCCGTTATTCACGCCGCGCTGCGGAGCGAAATTGTTGGGCAGCAGGTTGCCGGGGACGTTGAAGAACCCGCCGCCCCCGCCGAATCCGCCGCCCATCATGCCGCCGCCGAATCCGCCACCCATCATGCCGCCCATGCCCATGCCACCCATGCCCATACCCATGCCACCCATGCCCATGCCCATGCCCATGCCCATGCCACCGAATCCCCCCATGCCGCCCATGCTCTGGATCGGCAGCACGAGGTCGGCCACGGGGTAGACGCGGGTCGAAAGCCGGGTGCCGGCATCCTCGGGCGTCGTGATCAACAACACCTCGTTCTGGATGACGTACGTGAGGTTCAAATCGCGGAGCATCAGCCGCAGCGCCGACCGCAACGACACGCCCTGGAGGTTCCGCGTGATCGCCGTGTCGGTGCCCACCCCGGCGTCTTCCAACGCCTTGTTGTCGAACTCGATGTTGATCTTGTGGTACTCTTCCAGGTACGCGATCACGTCGGACAAAGGCGTGTCGGTGAAGTCGATCTTCGTCGGCTCCGAGAGGGCCTCGTTGATCCTCTGCTCGGCCTTGCCGGGCTTCGAGAGGCTCATCGACGCGTACTCCTTCTTGCGCTTCGCGCTAAGCTGGCGCCAGATCTCGGCGTCGGGGTAGACGATCGGCGGTTCGTCGGGGAACGGCACGTGCGACCGCTCGACCTGATAGAGCGTGTCGACCACGCCGCGCTGCCGCGCGACGCGCAGCGCCAAGGCGTCGTTCAGGTATCCCACCGTGCGGGAACTCAGGATGGCCGACAGCGGCTCGGACGTGTCGGGAATGGTCTTCTGCGCCTCGATGGCCACCTCCTCGGCCGTGCGGTACTTGCCCTCGTCCATCAGCGAGACGAACCGCTCCATCATCTGGTTGACCTTGACCTGCCGCATCTCGAGGTTTTGCCGGAGCATTTCGCGCTCCTTGGCCGCGGCCTGGAGTTCGAGTGCCCGCTGCCGCGCGGCCAGCACCTCCTCGCGACGTCGCGACATCTCGCGCAGCGCGGCCTGAAGCTGGCTATCGAGCTGCGACCGCACATCGGGGCCCAGGTCGGGCACGGTCCGCACCCGGTCCTGAAGGAGTTTCAAGGACTGGATCGCCGCGTCGGGGTCGGCCATGACCGCGGACCTCGCCTGAGCGATCGCGTGCTCGACGTCGGCCGTGATCGCTTGGCGGATGACCGCCCTCTCACGCTCGACGGCTTGAACCAAAGCGCCCTCGGGCGGGACCGCCGGGCCCGCAAGATTCAAGTCGTCCGTCGGGGCCGCGGGAGCGGCCGGGCTCGCCGGCGCCGCGCCCGCCGTGGGATGGGCGATGGGACGCTTGGCCGCGGCCGCGGCCGCGATGGCTCGCGCCTCGTCGTTCATCGGGTCTTGACCCAAGGCGGCCTGGGCAAGCCGGGCCGCGTTGACGAAATCGTTCGTGCCGAGGGCTTGGGAGGCCAGCCGCGTCAATTCGGCCGCGCTGGCGCTGACCTCCAGGGCCGCATTGCGCAGGCTCTCCCAGTCCGAAAGCGGAAGGCCCACGCCGCCGGTCGGACGAGCCGCCGACACGATGCGCGGCAAGTAGCTGTTCTCGTCGCGGACCTCGGCGGCCGCGATCTTCCATGCCAGCGATTGCTCGCCCGACGGGCCCTCGACCGTCAGTTTCACATCAAACGGCCCTTGGCCTTTATAGGTGCCGATCAGGACGGCGTCGCGATCCGGCCGCAGCGGCGGGAGTCGCTTCGGCAGGACCTCGGTGAACGCGGCCGGCCACGTCGCCGACTTGGGCCAATAGACTGGGGTCCGGGCCGCGGAGGCCAACGCCTTGCCTGCCGCCTCGCCGGCCGTCTTCTCCGCGTCGCACACAACGCCGCCGGTGGCGGCCGCCAGATAACCGAGCACCTGCTGGTCGATATTCGCGCCGACCGCATAGGCGATCACCGGGACCCGCTTGGCGACCAGGGCACTGGTCAGTTGATCCTGCTTCTGGGGACCCAGAAGGTTCGCGCGGCTGGTCCCATCGCCGAGATAGACGATCGCCTTGCCCACGCCGGCCTCGTCGGCAAAGGCTCCGAGGGCGGTGGTCAAGGCCTTTTCGAGATCGGTCGAACCGGCCGGCTCGCGCTGTTGGAGCTTGTCCAAAGCCGCCGCCATGTCGGGGCTGTTCGGCGCCACCGGCCCCTTGGTCAACGCCACCGTGTTCAAATCGGCAGCCAGAAGGTGGACCCGGTCGTTGGGGCCCAAGCTCTGAAGCAATCCCTTCAGGGCGCCCAGCGATTTCTCGCGGTACTCGCCGAACTGCGCCGCCGAGGTGT
>JANLFZ010000640.1:0-754 GCA_024653385.1 Thermoguttaceae bacterium
GACGTCCCGTCGACGTTCTTCGCTCGCAAGCGGAGCCAAGTGGAGGCGGGAATGCTGCCAAGGATCAACGCCCGCACGCCGATGCTCGCCGCCAACGCAATCGCGTCGTCGTCCGCCCGCCCGGCGAACACCACGCGCCCGGCGTGTGCGCTCTCGACGCTGAGCGTGCCGTCCGGCCCGTCGCTTCCTGCCGCCAATTCGCCCCACGCTTCCTCCCCGACCATGGCCACTCCCTGGCCATAGAGCCCCGACAACTCGAGCAGCACGCCGCGATGCGGCACCACCTGGACCACGGTGCCAGAGACGCCAGCCGCCAACTCGACCGTCCGTCCCGGCTTGCCGAGAACGACGTATCCCTTCGCCCGCGACACCGCCTCGATCACGCCTTCCGCCGGGCTGGCGCAGATCGTCTTCTCTCTGCCCAGGAAGCCCTTCTTGACGGCGAGGGGCTCGCCGGCCGCCACCTTGTCGCCGACCTGCTTCAGCACGCGGATCTTCGACCCCTGTTCGTCCTCGCTCAACTCGGGCACGGCCACCGCGAACGAGTCTCCCGGGACCACGGCCCGCGCCACGATGTCCTGCGGGCGAACGCGCCTGCCGAGCACGACCAGAACGTCCCCGTCCACGGGCAGCAACCGCTGCCATCGCAGCAGTTCGCGGCGCACGCCCAAGCCCAGTGCCGGCCGGGTGCTCACAACGCCACCTCCTCGGCCTCCCAGCAGCCGACAACTCGCCGCCAGTTCGCGATGGCCCG
>JANLFZ010000640.1:764-2924 GCA_024653385.1 Thermoguttaceae bacterium
ACCAGGCGCGCCAGCGGGCCTGGTCCTCCGTTGGCCACGTAAGCGGCCTGCCGCGGGCGTCCACGACCACGCCCAGCGGCGAACCCTCGACGTCTACGCGTGGCTTGCGGCCCCAATCGCTCCCAAGGTCGAATCTGTCCGCCATGCGGATGGCGAGCGCGCAGCGCTCGCCCTGCGGCACGGTGAGCACATCCAGGCTGCCGGCCGGCACTTCCAGCCTTGCCGACGACTTGTCGTCATATTGGACGTCGATTTGCAGACCCGTGGCGCCGGTCCGCAGGCTCCCGCCGGGGGAAATGAAGAAGCCGATTCTATCCCACGCTTCCGACAGCGCCAGTTCCGCGGCAGCCTGCGGCTCGACCGACGCCAGAGCGCCGATGGGCGCGAGGAGCGAAAGAGCATCCCAACACAAGTGGCCCAAGGCGCTGGGTTGGGCGCAGTCGAGCAGAAGCAAAGCGGCCTCGGCATTGCTGGGCACGTGTGCCGTGCAAGGTCCGGTGCCGACCACGAGCGCGGGTTTGCCCCCGAGGGACGGTTCCACCACTGCGCGCCGCGGGTCCTCGAAAACCTGCCTGCACATCGCTCTCAGCAAGGCCCCCTCGCACAGAACGTCGTCCACGCCCGCGGGAACAGTGGTGGGGCGCAAGAGCGCATTCACCATCGATTGCTCGAACACAGAATAACTGCGATCGATCGGGAGCCACTTGTAGGCGTCTGCCAGCGGCGGCGAGGCGGGGCGGAAGCGGAAGGTGGAGAACGACGATGGCCCGGCCAGGAATATGCCCACCGTCGCGCGATCCAGGTCGAGGCCCCAGACCGCTCCTCCCTCGACGACGCCGAGGAATCGAAACATCCGCGCCAAGGCGACGTCGCGGGCAATCGGCCGCGCCTTCAGCCAGCCTGCAAACCGGTCGAACCGCGGCAACTGGGCGCACCAGGTCTGGCAGTGCAGGTCGGCCAGAATCGCCTTTGCCTCTTCCAGATTCTCCTCGGCGGGCGACGGGCGAAGAGGCGGCGCGCCGTAGAGCGCCATCTTCTCGCCAACGGTCCGACGCACGGCTGCGAGCTGGTCGCCGTCGCCGGCGAACAGCAGCGCTGGCGCACGCGATGTGGGCGGCGGATCGACCGCCGCCAAGGCATCGGCCACGATCTGGACTTGATCATCGCTCGACCCGGCTGGTTTCCCCGCGATGAGAATGACGTCGGGCGCGGAGTCGCGCAGCCGGCGCACGCTTTCATACACGCCCTCTCGCGTCCGCAAATCCTGGCGGTCGAGTGGAAGGTTGAAGACAACCTCTTGGCCGGCGCCGCTGACAGCCCTGGGGCCGCTGTCGTACGCCAGTTCGTTTGTCGCGCCGACGACCGCCACCCGCAGGGCGCCGTCTGGTTGGCATACGGCCAAGACCGCGTCGACGCCGCTACCGTCTTGCGTCTCGGGAATCGCCGGGTGGCCGTGCACGAACAGCACCCGCCCGGTCGCGCGCTCGATGTCCAGCGCCGCCGCCGTGGCGTCGTCCACGAGGGTGCTGTGGGGATGGGCGAGGCTCGGCACGGCGCCGCGCGCCACGAAGCGGTATTGCCCCGCGACGACGTCGAACAAGTAAGCGCTGGTCAGAGAAGGGCTCAGAACGTAGACAAGCGTCGATACCACCGCACCACCTACACTACACCCGCGCTAGCGCCACCGGCCTCATTGCCAGAAGGGCCGGTTCTTTGGCACCCTCGTTCCAGGCGGGGGCGTCTCCAGCACGCTGTTCAACTGCGTCACGAACTCGGCGTGGTCCAGGCGAGGTCGGGCAATCGCCGGCGAGGCGAGTACTGGGCCAAGCCCTCCCCCGGCGATGCACTCGGCCAAAACGATTCCCTGCTCTCGATTCGCGGCATCCCGCAGCGGGCCCGCCAGAAGGTCCGATGAAAGCCCCGCCATGGCCAGTCGCGCTGCGCTACCGATCGTCGTCTCGTCGACCAGCCCACCGAGGAGACGTTCGATCTCGGCCCAGTCGACGCGATCGTCGCCAATGACACTCTCATAGGAGGGTTCGAGCGTTTCAAGTGCGCTGAGATCGGGGACTTCGGATTCGTAGGGTATCTCTGCCCCCAAATGGTACCCGCCCCCAGGGCCGTCGGCAGCAACGCGGGCGTCCCTTGGCCGCCCGCGTT
>JANLFZ010000641.1:0-1767 GCA_024653385.1 Thermoguttaceae bacterium
CATAGTCGGTGAAATCCATTCCTCCCAGCCGGAGTAAGTCCTCGATTCGCGTGTAGGGAAAAGCGTCTCTTCGGCTCACTCGACGGAGGGAACCCCGCTTGTCCGCGGGCTCCAATATCGTCGCCAAGCCGTCAGTGTAAACCGCCTTCTCCCTGACTGTCAGAGGTTTCTGCTGAACGGCAGACCGAGTGTCAAAGACCTCGTAGGCGAGCTTATCGCCCCTGATGAGAAGGCGGTACGCATGAAACTCCTCGCGAGCACGTCCCAGTTGTGAGGGGATCGCCTCTTTCGGCCCGTAGGCCGCTTTCGTATGTTGATCCGCTCTCGCGGGCACTTTCTTCGCTTGCTCGATCCTTTTCGCTTGCGCCATCCTTCGCTCGAGATCCTGTTTCTCGAAACGGTAAAAAGCGTCGGTGCGCGTTTCTGAAATCGTGTAGCGGATATCCAAGTCGCGGACTTTCGATTCCCTTGCTTTCATTCCCTCGACGACGTCCGAAACCGACACCTGTGCGATTGCCACGCCGAGCGTGCCACCGAACACGAGGAGAAGCGACCCTACGACTGCAAACCCGCGCATAATGCAACCCGTTGCTTGCCACCCCAAAACCCATCTCGGACACTTGGCCAGCGACGGCAGACGCACGCATCCTGCACCGCGGCCAGAGCCAGAAGGCCGTCGCACGTGCGACGGCTTACATTGCGCAGTCGTAAGCGCACGCCTTACCGTTGTAGCCCAGTCTTGGATCACGTTCACACCCGCCGAAAGGGATGGTTTTGCAGTATACGTACATGCCTTGGCCGCATTTCTCAGTGAACGAGTCGCCACACCAAAACTGGACTGCCCACTGACACTCACGGAACTGCTGCGCTGGCTCGCTACATCCGGTGCCAACGTAGCCTTCGCCAGCGTGCAAGTGACAATTCATCTGCTGCATGTAGCAATACGAGCCTGAGCCGACCTGGGCCCGTTGGGGACAAATTGTCATCGTACCATCACACGTGGCGCAGAGTGAGGCCGCTCCGATCATGTCCATCGCCTCTGCGTCCGCGACGGGCGTCGGGCCACTTCGGGCGGAATCCACGGGCCAGCCGATCCAGATCGACACGCACACGAGAATTGCGATAAGCACAACTGCATTACGCACCATACGTGGTCTCCTTTGAATGACGGTGTGACTAGTTGACTGAGCCAATTCGCGCACGAGCGCACGACCGACGTCTCACATCTTATCATTGCTGCCCAACCCGGAACCGAACAGGAATCAGGACAACGGATTCGCGCGGGTGGTTCGTCTGAACAACCACGTGCGCCTGAGCCGGATCCGTTGGCAGTTTGTCCGTCAATCGCAGACGCACACGGAATTCGCACGGCACGCCGGAGCGCTCGACGGAAACCGCGAAAAAGGGTGCATCCGATTCGACTCGCTTGATGTCGAATGTGGTTTCCTGCTTTAGCGCCCCAATTCGGATTGCCGCAATTTCCGTCCCGGGTTCCACGTGCGTGTCGACCCAAATCTCGCCTGGTTCGACAGAGAGTTCCGGCTCGCCGCGACCTCGAACCAGCAGCACTGCGTGTCGCCGACGCGGGTCGTTGGTTTCTATCACGATTCTCTTGGCCGTGGGCCCCCGAATCGCCTTGAACGACAGTGTGGCGGCGATCGCGACTTCATCGCCCGGCGCAAGCACGTTCTTCGACACCTTGGCAGTAGTGCAGCCGCAATCCGGCACAACACGGGTAATAAGGAGGTCCGCGTGCCCGGCGTTGCG
>JANLFZ010000641.1:1777-2909 GCA_024653385.1 Thermoguttaceae bacterium
GGTCTATGACTTTGGCGTCGTGCCAACCGGCGCCAAGGTCATAGACCGGCGCGTCACACTCCACGTGCGGGCCCCAGGCGTCCGGGCCAATCAGGGGCCAAGCGCAGCGCACAGTAGCGGCAAGGAAGAACAGGCAGCCGCCAGCGAGGATAGCCCCGCGAACGCACCGAGGAGGCATGTTCTTGCCGATGCTGCACATGGCAGCCGACTCCTGCTGCGACACGCGCGGCGAGCGCTCACGGCGGGCAGACACATTCGCCCGCGCAGCAGACACATTCGGGAGAACAATATGGGCAATCGCCACCCTCGTCGCCGAACGCCTCGCGCCCGAACGGTGTTCCGGCGAGCACCAACACCAAGCCGGCGGCGATCACGCAGAGCGTGATGGTCCACCACGCAGGTCCAAGACACCAGTTGACAGTGCGACCAATCATGCTGAACCCTCCAACTGCGAACGGAAAGTTACGTGAGTGACCACACATTGCGCCCCCGTTCTTGCGCGGGGAAGGTCGGAGACGCGCCAGTCGGAGCAGCACGCGGCGTCCCCCGCGGGGGCCGACGTCCAACGGCCTGCCGGGATGCGGCGACTATGGCCACCGCCGTCAGCCGTCGCTCGCTACCTGTTGAGCAAACGCTTCTCTGTTGCGCAGAGGTTGCCGAATTCCCAAGCGATGAAAACCTTCGCCCTATGCTCTCGAAAGGCATCGGCGAAACGCCCCTGGCGAAAGTGTACAGGCAACAGCGTGTGCGCAGGCGCGGTTGCGCGCGGACAAGCCCGGCGACGCTGGGCGACGGATAATTCACGCGCCGCGATGACACCTCATCGGGTGTACTGCGCAATCCGCAGCCGAGCAGGGGTTGCGTCGCGAGTTGGTGGGCCTTCAGCCCGGCGGCGGTCAGAAGCAAGAGCCCGAGGAAGACGCGGAGCAGGTTATAGCCACCCCCCCTGAAAGACAGGGAAGCCCGAGAAGCGGCTGCGTAGCGAGCGCACCACGCCCGCGCCTCGAACCCGCAGCCGTCGAAAGGTCCGCCTGGCACTCGCCCCCATCGGCCACCCCTCGCTGCTCGACCGACTGGCCTCTCTGCCTCATTCCCCGCCGGGCCCGCGACGGAGCCCCGGCGATCAACTTCC
>JANLFZ010000642.1 GCA_024653385.1 Thermoguttaceae bacterium
GGCTGCTGCCGCGGCCATTGCCGAACCAACCTTGAGGAACTCACGACGTTCGAATTTCGCGTGCATGGCAAGTGGTTCCTTTTCAGGGGGAAAGAGATGACACGGTCGGGAATCAAATGTCGGGCCGGGTTTGCCCGGGTCATGGTGTTGCGGGCGCCTCGGTCGGTCCCTGGGCGTCGGTCGGTCCGTCGAGCGGCACGCCGGCGGGCGAGACCCCATGCCGCGCGATCTCGCCGCGAAGTTCCTTGCCCAGGTGACTGTGCCGCCGGCCATAAAACAGGTAGATCACCAGTCCGATGGCAAGCCAGACGACGAGGCGGAGCCAGGTATCGCGCCCGAGGTGGAACATCAACCACAAGCACATGGCGATGCCTGCGGGCGCCACGATGTACACGGCGGGGGTGCGGAAGGGCCGTTCCGCGGTCGGGTTCAGCCGCCGCATCAACCACACGGCCGAACACACCACCACGAAGGCGAAGAGCGTGCCGATGTTGACCATGTGGCTGAGGCCTTCCAAGGGGAAGAAGGCCGCCGCGACCGCGCAGAAGACACCGGTCAGGATGGTCGCCTTGTGCGGCGTGCGGAAGCGCGGATGAACCGCGCCGAAAAACCCGGGCGGCAACAGGCCGTCTCGCGCCATGGCCAACAGCACGCGCGGCTGGCTCAAGAGCATCACCAAGAGCACACTGGTGATGCCGGTCAGGGCCCCCACGGTGATGATGGCTGCGGCGATTTCCAACCCCTTCTGCCGGAACGCGTCGGCCACCGGGGCGTTGATGGCGATGTGGGGATACGGCACCATCCCCGTAATCACCGCCGCCACCGCGATGTACAGTACCGTGCAGATCGCCAGCGAGCTGATGATGCCGATGGGAACATCGACACTCGGATTGCGGGCCTCTTCGGCATGCGTCGAGACCGAGTCGAAGCCGATGTACGCGAAGAAGATGATGGCCGCGCCGCTGAGCACGCCGTTGAATCCGTACGGCACGAAGGGGGTCCAGTTGCGGATATCGACCCACCGCAGCCCGACGAAGATGACAAAAAGCACCGCCCCGAGTTTGACCAGCACCATTGCGGCGTTGAAACCCGCACTCTCGCGGATGCCGATGACGAGGATCGTGGTGATGACCGCGGCGATGGCGATCGCGACGATATTGAAGGTGAAGTGGATACCTCCGATGACCAGCGGCGTTTCGGCGTAGGCCTCGAACCCGTGGCGATTGTCGTCGCGCACCTGGGCGAGTTTCTCGCCCAGGGCCAACTTGGGCTCGTACTGGAGCTGTTCTTGCATGGCGGTGCGGACGCGCTCGACGGCGGCCTGGGCCACTTTATCGCCATGGACGCCAGCGACGGCCGCGGTCGCCTTGGCGACCGACTCGGCGGTGAAGGCCACGCTGACGTCGCGGACGCGATCGTGGGGGCTGTCCTTCGGCAGAGGCAGGACCATTGCCGCGTTCTCGGTCAAGGGCGCCGCCACGGCCGACTCGACCACCAGATGTTCGGCGGCCAGATAGTCCGAGTGCTGGCGCGCGGCCGTGTAGGGGTCCATGGTCAGCCACATGGGAATCGACACGAGGGCCTTGCCCGCGGGCGTCTTGAACAGCGCGAGGAACTTGAGAAAGTAGTTCGACCAGCCGTTGGCGACCGTGGCCGAGGCCATGGCGTATTCCAGCACGAGGTCCCAACCGATGATCCAAGCGATCAGTTCGCCAAGCGAGACGTAGGCGTAGGTATAGGCGCTTCCGGCGATGGGAGCCATCGAGGCGAACTCGGCGTAGCACAGCGCGGCGAACGCGCAGGCCACGCCCGCGATCACGAACGAGAGGATCAACCCTGGCCCGGCGTGCTGCCGGGCGGCGACGCCGGTGAGCACGAAGATCCCCGTGCCGATGATCGCCCCGATGCCTAGCGACGAGAGGGCGACCGGACCGAGCACGCGTCGCAGCCGGTGCTCGCCGGCCATCTCTTCGAGGAGTACATCAAGCGATTTCTTCGCGAAGAACTGTTTCCAGGGCATGGTCAGGCGCCAGGTTCCCGAGGTGCAATCGCCGGGAGAGAAACATTGGTGACGTTAACCGCGCTATCGCTGGTTGTCAAGGAACCTGGCGCGCAACGGATCTGAAGCAAGCCCCGGGGCAGCAGGATCTCCGCTCCGACCCATACTAGCCCGAAGCGCCAGCGAGGGACGTTCGTCAACCGGTCCTCGCTGACGCGTCGGGCCAGTATGAGAGGGAAGGGCCCTCGCTGGCGCGTCGGGTTGGTATGTTGGGCTTGGGTCTCGGCCCCCCTTCTCATCTTGCCGCCTTGCGCGGATAATGGTCGTTCCTTTCGAGCCTCGCCTCCCGGGGGGAATGCATGACCGAGACAGCGCATCCGGATGGCCTTGCCGGCGTTTCGCCCGCGACCGAGTTCGAACCTTATGTGCGCGACGAGGTTTCGATGCCCGAGTTCACCTGGCCGGCCGTGCTGGTGGGGGCTCTCTTGGGCATCGTGTTTGGGGCGTCGTCGCTCTACCTGGTGCTCAAGGTGGGGATGACGGTCTCGGCCTCGATCCCCGTGGCCGTCTTGTCGATCACCCTGTTCCGTGCCTTGTCGAAGGCGTTCGGCATGCGCCGAGCGACGATCCTCGAGAACAACATCGTGCAGACCACCGGGTCGGCCGGCGAATCGCTGGCCTTCGGTGTCGGCGTCACCATGCCTGCCGTGATGCTCTTGGGCTTCGAGATGGAGATCGGCCGTGTGATGGTCGTCTCGGTGCTAGGAGGTGTGCTCGGCATCTTGATGATGATCCCCCTGCGCCGGGCCTTCATCGTCAAGCAGCACAAGGAACTGAAGTACCCCGAGGGCACGGCGTGCGCCCATGTGCTGATCGTGGGCGAACAAGGC
>JANLFZ010000643.1 GCA_024653385.1 Thermoguttaceae bacterium
GCCGTCGTACGGCGAGGCCGTGGCCGCGCGGCCCGCGAGGATGCCGGCGCCGTCGCCCGACGGTTCGACGGCAAGCCGGGGAGCCGCCCCCGGCGTGGCACGCGCTGCCGCCCCGCCACCGAGTTCCGGGCAGCCCGCCCGACCTACCCCGCCCCCCTCCCGTTGAGTGCTTGCGCCTGGCGGAAACGTCGAAGGATGTCCCAGTACGCCCCTCGGGCGCCGGCGGCAATCGCCTCGATCAGGACCCGATTCTCGCTGTAGTTGTACTGCGACGAAACCGCCGTCGCCGAGGTCGCATCGACGGGCGCGAAGAACCGAGGGTCGCCCGCGATCAACTCACGAACGAGCGCGGCAGGCCGCTCGCCCAAGGCGGGCGACACGTAGAACGTGGGGCGCAATAGGTCCACCGGCCCTTCGTAGCCTCGGTGGACGCCCGGGTGGCGATCCAAAGGGCACTGGGCCGCAATCCGCCCGGCCAGCGGGGTCCCGGGGTACAGGCGGATCCCCAGCGCGGCCCCCGCGCAGTCCGGGCCGATCGCGCGGACAAACTCGATCGTCTCCGCAACGGTCTCGGCGGTTTCGCCAGGGCCGCCGAAGAGCAGATCCAGCATCACCGCGATCCCTTCCGATCGGCACGCACGCACCGCCTCGGACAGGTCCTCGCGGCGGTGCGGGTGACGGTAGGCCGACAGCATGGCGGCGTTGGCCGAGTCGGCCGTGAAGTTGATTCCCGCGCAGCCCGCTCGCCGCATCCTCCGAGCCAGATCAGTATCGAAGGGCACGACCGCCAGATACGCGTACCACCGCACGCGATCGCCCAGTCGACGCCGGATCAGTTCGTCGCACACCTCGATCGCGTGCGCCCGAGGAAGATTGAATTCGCTGTCGCAAAGATGCAGGACGTCGATTCCCCGGTCCGCAAGCGACGCGACTTCCGCCGCCACCTCGCGCGGGTCGCGGAGTCTCAACCGGCTACCCTTGGCCAGCGGATCGGCACAATACGCGCACGGCCGGTTGCAGCCCCGCCGGGTCTCGACGCCGATCTGCCCGCCGCGCTCGAAATACGTCCGGTTGTCGATCGCGTCGCGTGCCGTGGGCAGCGAGATCTCGTTGGGCCAAGCCGGCGGGTTCGAGCGGATCGCACCGCGCCGGCGCCGGACCAGGCCGGGTACCTCGTCCCAGCACGCTCGGCTCCGAATGGCACGGACCAGCGCGACCAGCGCCTGTTCGCCATCGCCGCGCACGCCGAAATCGGCCCCGACTTTTTGCACCAGGTCCTCGGCAAAGATCGAGAACCCCACGCCGCCCAGCACGATGGGGGCATCGCAACGGTCTCGCACGCCGGCCACAACCGACTCGAGTTCGGGCACGAACCAGCCGGCGCCCGGCCAGAAGCAGTCGTCGACGTTGCGGAACGAGATTCCCACCAATTCCGGTGTGTGGCGGGCGAAGTAGTCGGTCAGCGTCTGTCCCGGGTCGCCAGCCAGGCATAGATCGACAACGTCGGTCTCGATTCCCGCGGCCCGCGCGGCGGTGGCCAGGTAGTCCAACCCGATCGGGGCGATCGGCGGCTTCATGCGATTGGTATTGATGAGGGTCAGCATATCCCCAGCGTGTGGGATAAGGTCCGGCGTGTCAAGGGTACGGCAGTGCCCTGGGAACAGACCTTGCGGGGTGCACAAGACGCTCCGAGTCGATCCTCCCATCCGACGTGGCGGTGTGTCTCACGCGCGCTGCCGGTGACGCCCGGGGTGTGCATGGCCCCACGGCGTGGGAAGTCGGGTTGGCCTTCCCATGCCCCTTGTTTCTGTTAAACTTGGGCATTGGCGTCACCTGCCGTTGGGTCTTGGCGTCTAAATCGATGCAGGGAACGCGGTGGCCTTGGCCCGCGGCAAGTCGTTCTATTCGCGGAGATAACGAGCGATTCGCCAGCGTAGCTCAATCGGCAGAGCACCGCATTCGTAATGCGGGGGTTGCGGGTTCGACTCCCACCGCTGGCTCTTGGTGTTTGTTCGTTGTAACTGCCGAGCCGACAGTCAGTTCGGAGAGGTTGGGGGGATGCCGCAAGCGCTGGAATCCGACCTGAAGCAATTGGTTCTTTTCAACGGGACGTTTGGCCCACGCGAGATCGAACACATTGTTCAGTCGATCTCGGCCGATTTCTCGCAGTACCGTGTGCTGCGCGACGCCGTGGCCGAATTGGAGGCCCGGGAAGACCAAAGCCCCGCGAGCAACGTGCGACTCGGGGTGTGCCTGTATATCTTGGGCCGGTTCAACAGGGCGATGGAAATCCTCCGCAAGGGGGATGGCGGGGCCTTGGCCCACTTCTACATGGCAAAATGCCTGTTCGCCCTGGAAAACTACCTCGGTGCCATCGAGGAGTATCAGCTCGCCAAGCAGGCGGGCTACCACGCCGACGATTGTGCCCTCGGCCGCGCCGAGGCGCTTCGATACGCCGGCCGGCCCGTCGAGGCGCTTCAGGTGCTCGATTCCCTTTCCGGGGCGGTGGAGCAGACCGCGGAGTATCTGTACCAAAGAGGGGCTACCGTTGCGGCCATCGGTGGCAATCCCAGTGAAGTGGTTGCCTTGTACGAGCGAGCGGTCGAGGCCGACCGGAACCACGCCGGCGCACTTTTCGGCTTGGCCTTGGAAAACGACCGTCGCGGCAACGACGACACCGCGTTGGATCTCTACAAGCGGGCGGCGGCCCGCTTCCCAACGCATGTGGGAGCGCTGCTCAACCTCGGGCTGATGTACGAGGATCGGGAGCAATACGACCGGGCGGCCTCTTGTTATCAGCGAATCCTGGACGTCTATCCGAACCACGCGAGGGCCCGGCTTTTCTTGAAGGACTCTCAGGCCTCGGGCGAGATGTACTACGACGAGGA
>JANLFZ010000644.1 GCA_024653385.1 Thermoguttaceae bacterium
AGTTGGATCGCTTCCTCCTGTACATCAAGGTGGATTATCCCAGCGGCGAGGAGGAGTGGGAGATCGCTCGGCGCGTCACGACCGGGCAGATGGGGAAGATCGAGCCGATCATGACGGGCGAGGACATCGTCGCCATGCAAAACCTCGTCACCCGCGTGCCCGTCAGCGACCAGGTGCTGGGCTACGCCTGGGCGATCGTCCGGGCGAGCCGGCCCGGCACCAAGGAGTCGGCCGAGTTCATCGACCGCTGGGTGGCCTGGGGCGCCGGGCCGCGCGGCGTGTTGACCCTGGTGACGTGCGCCAAGGCCCGGGCGATCCTTCACGGCCGCTACCACGCGACGATCGGCGACGTGCAGGCGATCATCAAGCCCGCCTTGCGCCACCGCATCGCCGGCAACTACGCGGCCCAGGCGAACAACACCACCAGCGACCGGCTGATCGAGATGCTCATGGAGGCGGTGCCCGCCGACCGCAAGTACGAGAAGCCCGCCGCCGTGGCCTGAAGAAGCCCCGATTTCCTAGCCGCCCATTTCGGATGGTTGCCGTGGCCAAGAGCATCCTCTCCCGCTACATCGACCCCGTGGTCCTCAGCCGCATCGCGCGACGCAGGATCGAGCCCCGCGGGCTGGTCTTGGGGAACCTTGCCGGCGCGCACAAGTCGCCCTTGTCGGGATTCGCCGTCGAGTTCGCCGGACACCGCGAGTACGTTTGGGGCGATGACCCCAAGCATATCGACTGGCGCGTCTACTTCACGCGGCAGCGCTACATGATCAAGCAGTACGAGATGGAGACGAACTTCGTCTGCCACCTCGTGCTCGATGTCAGCGCGTCGATGCGCTACGGCGACGGCGCGCACCAGAAGCTGCGCTACGCCGCGCAGATGGCGGCCACGCTGGCCTACGCGATCGTGCGCCAAAGCGACAAGGTGTCGCTGGCCACCTTCGACGAGAAGGTCCTTGGCTTCGTCCCCCCGAGCAACTCGATGGCCCAGATCGTCCGCCTCACCGAGCACCTCGACCAGATCGAGCCGGTCCACAAGACGAACATGGCCGACTGCCTCAACGAGCTGACCGGCCGCATGCGCCGCCGCGAGATCGTGATGATCCTCAGCGATTTCTTCACCGAGCTGGCCCCCCTCGAGGCGGCCATCCAGCGCATGCGCTACCACCGCCACGAGGTCGTGCTCTTCCAGGTGATGCACCACGACGAACTCGATTTCCCCTTCGACGGCATGGTCAAGTTCGTCGGCCTGGAGGTCCCCGAGGAACTGCTCACCCAGCCCGAGGAACTGCGCCGCGAGTACCTCGCCGCCGTGAATCGCCACAACGCCGAGCTGGAGGCGCTATGCCAGCGGAACCGGGCCGAGCGGGTCCTGGTCGATACCAGCCGCGACATGGGCCAGGTCTTCGCCGACTACCTCAATCTCCGCAGCCGCCTCCTCCGCCACCGCTGACGTTGACGGCCGCGGTCGCGGGGTTTACGATGGAAGGTGTCGGGCGAACCAACCGCCGAAGATTCTTCCACCTTGTGACGCGAGACTGGTGATCATGTCTGCCCAGCCGCCCCGCATTGTGTCGTCGTCGCTGGGGACTCGCGTTGTCCCCTCGTGGCGCTGGATGTGCCTCGGCCTGGCCTCGCTGGTCGTCCTGGGATGGACTGCCGGTGCCTCGGCCCAACCCAAGCCCACGTCGAAACCCGATCCGGCCGCGGCGAACCCCGCGCCGCCGAAACCCGCCGACAAGAAAAAAGAGGACAAGCCCCCGCCGCACATCGAACTCAAGGGCAGCGAGCTGACCACGCGCGACGGCGTGCTGCTTCGGGCGACGTTCTTCCCGAGCAACAAGGGCAAGGAAGCGGTGCCGATCATCCTGCTGCACGGATGGAAGGGCAGCCGCACCGAGTACGCGCGCCTCGCGTTCGCGCTGCAATCGATCGGGCACGCGGTCCTCGTGCCCGACCTGCGCGCCCACGGCGAAAGCAAGTCGCTGGCCTACGACGAGAAGCGCGAACTCGACCCCGCCCGGATCGGACCGAACGACCTCGTCGAGATGGTCAAACGCGACATGGAGAAATTCAAGTCGTTTCTCGTGCAGCGGCACAACGCGGGCGAGTTGAACCTCGAGAAGCTCTGCGTCGTGGGCGCCGACATGGGGGCCGTGGTCGCCATGAACTGGGCCGTGTGGGACTGGCATTGGCCCATCTATCCCGAGTTCAAGCAAGGCCAGTACGTCAAGGCCCTCGTGCTCATCTCGCCCCCGTGGAGCTTCAAGGGAGTCGACGTTTCCGACGCGGTGAACCATCCGGCCATCCGGGGCGCGACCCGAGTGGGCATCTCCGTGCAGATCATCTACGGCGCCGACGACCGCAAGGCGGCAACCGACGCCGAGCGCATCCACAAGTTGCTCCAGCAGCAACGCCCCAAGTTCGAGGACGAAGCCGAAGCCCGCGAAAAACAGGACCTCTGGATCCTGCCGATCGGCAAGACGAAGCTGCAAGGCACGAAGCTCGTCGCGGCGCGCGGCCCGGAAATCTACCAGGCCATCGCGTCGTTCGTGCATCTCCGCCTGGTCGTGAAGGACTACCCCTGGCACGAGATCAAGGAGAAGCCGTAATCGCGTCGTGCGCGGCCGGTATCTTCAGTTCCCGGCCGATCGGCAGCGCATCGGGGCTGGCGAGCACGTCGCGGTTGGCCCGGTAGATCTCGCCGGCCCGGCTCGGATCGCCCAAGTAGCGTTCGGCCAGGCCGGCCAGGGTGTCGCCGTCGGCGATCTTGTGGATCCGCGCCGCGCCCGGTCCCGCGCCGGGAACTCCGATCCCCATCGAGATCCCCCACCGCGACGAGGGCCACGAGTCGTCGCGTGGGAAGGTCTTGC
>JANLFZ010000645.1 GCA_024653385.1 Thermoguttaceae bacterium
GCACGCCCGACCACTGGCACACGGCGATCTCGATCGACGCGTGCCTGGCCGGCAAGGACGTGTACTGCGAGAAACCGCTGACGCTGACGATCGACGAAGGCAAATTGCTGGTCCGCGTGGTGCGGCAGACCGGCCGGGTGCTCCAGGTGGGGTCGTGGCAGCGGAGCGACCATCGCTTTCGGCTGGCGTGCGAGATGGTCCGCGCCGGCCGGATCGGCAAGTTGCGCCGGGTGATCGTTACGCTGGGCAAGAACGTGCAGGGCGGACCCTTCCAGATAGAAACCCCGCCGCCGTACCTCAACTGGGACCTGTGGCTTGGCCAAACGCCCCGGGTGCCGTACATCAAGGAGCGCTGCCACTACACGTTTCGGTGGTGGTACGAGTACTCGGGCGGGCAGATGACCGACTGGGGCGCCCACCACATGGACATCGCCCAGTGGGGCATCGGCGCCGACGCATCGGGCCCCGTCGAGATCGAGGGCAAGGCCGAGTTCCCCAACATCCCGAACGGCTATAACGTGGCGACCTCGTTCTCGGCCCGGATGCGATACGCCAACGGCGTCGAGTTGATTGTCGAAGACGACGGCCGCAACGGGGTGATGTTCGAGGGGGAGCTGGACCACCTGTTTGTCAACCGCGGGACGATCGCCGGCCGGCCGGTCGACGCGCTAGAGGACGATCCCTTCCCGCGCGAGCAGTTCAAACTCTACCCGCACGACAACCTCGCCCGACCCGAGCGCATGGGCAAGCTCGATTCGATCATCAACCACATGGGCAACTTCTTCGATTGCGTGCGCGACCGCCGGCTGCCCATTTCCGACGTGGTCACGCAGCACCGCGCGGCCAGCGTGTGCCACCTGGCGAATATCGCGATGCGCTTGGGGCGCAAGCTCCGGTGGGACCCGAAGGACGAGGTCTTTGTCGGCGACGACGAGGCCAACGGCTGGCTCCGTCGCGAGCAACGCAAACCCTACGAAATCCGGGCGTAGTCCCCAGAGGCCGAGGCTCAGCGCCGGCTCATCCCCAATCCCCAATCCCCAATCCCCAATCCCCAATCCCTCCATGACCGACCCCCAGTGGACCGACCTTCTGCGCGTGCTTGCCGGCCAACGCATCGAACCGACGCCGGTGGGACTGATCGTCGATAGCCCCTGGCTGCCGGGGTGGGCGGGGATGTCGATGCTGGACTATTTTGCCGACGAGTCGTGTTGGCTGGAGGCCAACCTCCGCGCGTGCCGCCGGTTCCCCGAGGTGTGGTTTCTGCCCGGCTTCTGGGCCGAATACGGCATGTGTACCGAGCCGTCGGCGTTCGGCGCGAAATGCATCTTCCCCGAACGCGAGTTTCCTTTTGCGGAGAAATTGCTCGATCGGCATGCCCAGATCCAGCGATTGAAGAAGCCGAACTGCCGTAGCGACGGGCTTCTGCCGCTGGTGGTCAAGCGTCTGGAGCGCGCGCGGCCGAAGATCGAGGCGGCGGGACACCGCATTCGCTTCGCGGTTTCGCGCGGGCCGATGAACATCGCGTCGTACCTGCTGGGCCACACCGAGTTCCTCGAGGGCATCAAGACCGAGCCCGAGTGGACCCACCGCCTGCTGGCCCTGGTGACCGACTTCATCGTCGACTGGCTTCGATACCAGGCGGAGCGATTCGATTCGATCGACGGCGTGCTGGTGCTCGACGACCTGGTGGGGTTCGTGGGGCTGGCCGACTTCCAGTCGTTCGCCTTGCCCTATCTGACCCAGATCTTCGGTGCGGTCCAGGTCTCGATCAAGGCCCTGCACAACGACGCCCACGGGTTGCTGACCGCGCGGCACCTGCGTGCGATGGGCGCGAATTTGTTCAATTTCTCGTTCGAGCACAGCTTGCCGCAGATCCGCGCGTTGGCCGGCGAGGGGGTGATCCTCTTGGGCAATATCCCGCCGCGCGACGTGCTGGCCCAGGGGACGCCCGACGAGGTGCGGCGCAGCGCGGCCGAGGCGCTTGCCTCGCTTCCCGACCGGCGGTGGTTGATTCTGTCGGCCGGTGGTGGTACCCCGCCCGGCGTGCCCAGCGAGAACCTCGATGCCCTGGTGGCGGCGAGGTAAGATCCCCCCAATCGGCCGCCCTGGTTTCCTACTTCCCGCGAACCACCATGGTGGGACCGTAAACCTCGCGCGACCGCCTTTCCGAATGCGACGAAGCGCCAGCCTTCTTGCTGCGGAACAAGTCTTCCAACTCGCGGTACAGGGCCTCCAGGTTGGCGGCCACTGTTTTCCGAGGTTCCTGGGAACTCTGGCTCAAGGTGCGGTCTCCTGGGTTCGTCTCGAGGCACCGACAGGAATCGGGGCGGACTGTTTCATCGGCCAGTTGCCGAGTGCTGTATTGAGGCACCCAGGCCCTGCCGGAAGATCTTGCGCAACCTCTTTTGGCTGCCTGAGCATGGCCGTCGAGAATCGCGGGCACCAGAACTGCCCCTTCCGCAGGAACGTATCTTGGAAAAGGGGGGTGGGGTAAAGCCATTGAAGGGATAAGGGAGGATCACCCATGCCGATCTACGAATACGAGCCGGACGGACCAGGTTGCCCAAAATGCCAAGTCCGTTTTGAGGTTTTCCAGAGCATGAATGACCCCCCTCTTACGGAGTGCCCTGAATGCCGGCAGCCCGTCCATCGCGTGTTTTCGCCTTGCGCGGTCACGCACGGGACGAGGGGAACGCTCAGCCCGAAGAACTTGAGCAAGCATGGCTTCACGCAATACCGCAAGGCCGGCGGGGGTTATTACGAGAAGACCTGCGGCGAAGGCCCCGACGTGATCAAGCGGGGGGCCTAGGCCCTAAGGGCCTGTAAAACAATAAGTTGGGCAAACATGAGAGAGCAAGGAAGCGCAA
>JANLFZ010000646.1:0-1766 GCA_024653385.1 Thermoguttaceae bacterium
GTTGGCGATGCGCCCCCGGGCGGGTTGGCCGGTGCGAAGCCGTGCCGCCAACGGCACGAAGATCGCAATCATGGCCAACGCCACGATCAGCTCCAGGACCATGAACTTGGTCACCTGGAACTCCAGCGTGCGGCCGAACAGGTCGAACGAGAACTTCGGCAGGGGGATCGCACCCGGGTGCGGATGCTCTCCATGCATCCAACCCGGCAGGTATTGCCAGAGGACCTTCGGGATTTCGAAGTAGGTGGCGTCGGCGACGTGTTCGCCGGCCTTCGCAACGTCGATCATGGTTTCTTGCCGAGCAAGTCGGACGCCGAGCCCTTGGGCAGCGACATCGCAATCTCCACGGCCAACGTGACCGCGTAAAACACCAAAAGATAGTACAACAAACCCAAGTCAAACAGGGCCCCTCCACCCAGCCGGGCAAAAAACACCAAGCCAAGCGGCACTCCAATCCGAAACACCATTCCGGCGAAGAAACCTGCTACCGCCATCCTGGGGGCTCGGTAGCGCTCGCCAGCGACCATCGCCGCGGACGCCCCAAGCCAACAAGCCAACGCGGCCAACGTGGCCGCCACCACGCCGGGAAACCCAGAGATCGCCCAAGCCACCAGGATGCTGGCTGCCAACACGCCAGCCGTGACGGCCGACAGCACCGCAATCCGGATCCACAGGCGGGCGTCTCGGAGTCTATCCAGGCGCAGCGCCATAGTCTACCTCACGATTCGCGGTCTTGATGGCCGTTACGGGCTTGGGGATCCTGGCGGTTGCCTGCCGATTTTGCAACCCTCAAGAGATGCACCAATCCCGACAACAGACCGATCGCCCCACCCACGGTCACCAACACCGGTCGGGTCCCGAACCGCTGATCGAGCCACCAACCCAGGATTGCCGGAACCACCATTTCCATCGCGATCGTCGTGATTTGGGTCGCCCAACCCATCGCGACGGAAAGCGGGGAGCGGATTTCGGGAGGAGGTGGCACAACAGCGGTCCGTTGCAGGTCGGGTAACCGGGCCGGATGCTCCGGAACCGGTGTAGATTGCCAACGAGGCCCTGCGAATCGGTCAGGGAGAATATGCCGCGCCCAACGCAGTCTCGCCAGCGGTCTTTTCTAGTGAGGCGATACCCACTTGTTTGAACTACTCGCCGCCGGAAATATTCGCGCGTGCGATTTCTTTGTTCGACATAAACCATTTGGTACAAAAGCGATAGAGTATTCCCTCGGGAGACTCGACCGAGACGGTTCTTCCGTCGGATGATTGCGTTCGGGCGATACGCTGATTATAATCGTCGTATTGCGGCTGCCCGACCCGCCTGCGGTGGTCACGATGCTTCCGTATCGGGTATGTCGCCGAGGAACCACCGGACGAGAGGGGCAGCCCAATGGGTCACGGATGACCACGCCCCAAGTGACCAACCTGCTGCCGATACCCCGCCTTACCGAGCAGTTTCGGCCCTGTGGAGGTGAGTCCCGTGATGACCGCAGCACAGCTCAAGTCACGCACTGCCAAAGACTTGGCGCAATTGGCAAAGCGGAAAGGGATCGCCGGCTGGCACTCCATGCGCAAGGATGAGTTGGTGCAGGCGCTTATCCGCTTCTCCAAGACCGAGTCTGCCAGACGAAACGGTTCGAATGGCTCCCACGATTCCGTTTCAGCCCGCAAGAACGGCAAATCGTTGGAAACCGAGCCGTCACGTAACGGTCACAGTCACGGCAACGGAGATCGGTCGGCCACGTCCAAGGCGAAGTCCGCGAAGACCGA
>JANLFZ010000646.1:1776-2860 GCA_024653385.1 Thermoguttaceae bacterium
CCGAACGGCGGCTCAATCAAATCAAGGCAAAACTCGCCCAAAGCAAGGATTTGGCGTATCGCACCCCCAATCATGGCGGGCCGGTGTTGGAAGATCGTCTGATCGTCGCGGTCCGCGATCCCTATTGGCTGCACGCTTACTGGGAACTCACACGGCAGAGCATCGAGCGAGCCAGGGCCGCTTTGGGGCCGCAGTGGCACGGGGCCAAACCCGTGCTTCGCGTGATGGAAGTCACCCGAGACGGCACCACCAGCAGTGTGCGCAAAGTGTCCCGGGACATTGAAATCCACGGGGGGGTCAACAACTGGTACATCGATGTGGACGACCCGCCCAAGAGTTTCCAATTGGAAATCGGCTACCTGGCACTCGAGGGCCGATTCCTCTCGTTGGCGCGCAGCAACGTGGTGACCACCCCTCAGGTTGGGGCCCTCAAATCGTTCGATGGCAACTGGTCGGAGCCGGCCGACGATTACCACCGCATCTACGCGCTTGGAGGGGGGTACGCCGAAGACGGGGACCACTCCGACCTGAAAGATCTTTTTGAACACCGGCTACGACGCCCAATGGGTTCTCCGGTGGTGACGCGCTTCGGCCGAGGCGCCGGGTGCGGCGAAGGCAAACGGCGCGAGTTCAACTTCGAGGTCGACGCCGAGTTGATCGTCTATGGCGTCACTGAACCCGACGCCCATGTCACGCTCAAGGGCGAGCCCGTCCGTTTGGCGTCGGATGGAACCTTCTCGATGCGGTTCAGCCTGCCCGATCGCCGCCAAGTGGTACCCGTGGTGGCCAACAGCGGCGATGGCGTCGAACAGCGGACGATCGTGCTGGCCGTCGAGCGGAACACCAAGGTCATGGAACCGGTGATCCGCGAGCCCGACGTCTAGCGCTCCCATACCAACCCGAAGCGCCAGCGAGGGCGTCGTTAGCCAGCGTGCCTTGCCCGCGCGGGGCGTCTAGAGATCCCATACCAACCCGAAGCGCCAGCGAGGGTTCCAATTCGGCCCTCGCTGGCGCTTTTTGATGTTGCGCTTTTTTCGGTTGTCACAACGCGGCCCGGTACTCCGAGGCCGTGCTTTTTTGGAAC
>JANLFZ010000647.1 GCA_024653385.1 Thermoguttaceae bacterium
CCCTCGCTGGCGCGTCGGGGTGGTGTGCAGTGGGCTTAGGCGGCCGGCGACGCGACAGGCATCAGGCGCAGGGGCCCTCGCTGGCGCGTCGGGTTAGTGTGCAGGGTATACGAGCCGAAGTGCCAAGGGAAGATGCAGCGCGGTTTTCTTCGTAACCGGCAACCAGGCAAGCCGTTGCTGCACGGCGAACTGCCCTTCAACCGCGGGCGAGATTGTGCGATACTGGTCCATCCGGCCCGGACGACATTGCAGAAGAGGCCGGCGCGCTTTTTCGGCTTGCCGAGGTGTCCGCGACCCCATCGGGGTAACGTGGGCCACCGCGGGCAAAGCCTCGGACGCGGTTTCCACGGAAGGAGTCACCATGCCCGCAGGCGATACGCTGAAGATCTTCTTCTCCGTGGGCGAGCCGAGCGGCGATCTCCACGCGGCCAACCTGATCCGGCAACTCCGCGCCCGGTGCGACCGGATCGAGGCCGTCGGCTACGGCGGCCCGAAGATGGCCGAGGCCGGCTGCAAGCTGCACGCCGATTTGACGGCCCTGGCGGTCATGTGGTTTGCCCGGGTCTTGGTCAACCTGCACAAGTTCTGGGCCCTCCTTCGGGACGCCGATCGCTACTTTCGCGACGAACGGCCGGATGCGGTGGTGCTGGTCGACTATCCCGGGTTCAACTGGTGGATCGCGCGCAAGGCCAAGGCGCAGGGCATTCCCGTCTTCTATTACACGCCGCCGCAGATCTGGGCGTGGGCCCAATGGCGCGTCAAGAAGATGCGCCGCTTTGTCGATCACGTCCTGTGCAGCCTGCCTTTCGAAGAGCCGTGGTTCCGGCGGCATGGGTGCCATGCGACGTTCGTGGGCCACCCGTTCTTCGATGAAGTCCGCCGGCAGACGCTCGACGAAGCGTTCCTCGACGAGTTCCGCAAGCGACCGGGGCCGCTGGTCACGATCCTCCCCGGTTCGCGGACCCAGGAAGTGACGCACAACCTTCGCTGGTTTCTAAAGGCCGCCGGCCGGGTGCGCGACGTGGTGCCCGACGTGCGGTTCGCCATCGCCGCGTTCAAACCGCATCAGGCCGAGATCGCCCGCAACCAGGTAGCCCAAAGCGGGCTGCCGGTCGAGGTGCATTGCGGGCGCACGCCCGAGCTGATTCGCCTGGCCGACTGCTGCATGGCGGTTTCGGGCTCGGTGTCGCTCGAATTGCTGTATCACTGCAAGCCGACGGTCGTTCTCTATTGGATCAGCCGGCCCGCGTACGTGGTGCAAGGGTTCTTCCGCAAGGTGAAGTACATTACGCTGGTCAACCTGCTGGCGACCGACGAGCTGTTTCCGAGGGATCTGACTCCCTACGACCCCTCGCAGCCGGGGGCCGAGCGCGTGCTGTTTCCCGAGTACCTTACCTGCGAGGACAAGTCGGTCCAGATCGCCGACCACGTGATCGAGTGGTTGGTGCGTCCGGCCCGGCGCCAGGCGCTGGTCGAGCGGCTGGCGCAGTTGAAGACCGAGGTGGGGCACGGTGGGGCCTCGCGGCGGGCCGCCGAGTACATTCTCTCGACCCTTGGCGTGCGTCCCCAGCCCGTGCCCTCGCCGCACTTCGCCGTCGCCGCCGAGCGCGCCAAAACGGGACAGGTCTGATTATTCGGTCGATTTCACAGTCGATCCGAGTCAATCAGCACTCGACCGTATCCGCGCTTTTCCAGCCACCAGTACGTGAAGTGCTTGGACAGCCAACTCGCGGCGCGTTCTGTGGCAAGATCCCGATCGGTCGATGTATAGAGGACCGGAATCCCGAATTTCGCTTCGATCGCGTCGAGTGTCCCGCAAATGGCGTTCGGATGAACGTTCGAGAGGATATCGAACTGACCGAGGCCGCCCTTGATATCCTCAAACGTCGCTTCCACGAGGATGGCCTTCCACTTGAAGCGAGCGAGCCGAGCGCAGGAAGAAATGAAGCGTCGCCGATAGGTGACGATGCACGCGACCAGGTCGTCCAGACTTTTCCGCTCCAGGCAAAGGACATCCTCCATTTGCTCCACGGTGTAATCGCCGGTTTTCAACGTTTCACGCCGTTCGCCCGCGATCCAGTTCGGGTGATTCGCGTAAAGGGGCAAAGGGTCCTTCTCGCGCGTGTCCACCAGAACGAAAGGCTTGGGTACGCCCTCTTTGCGGATGATGCTTCGTCCTCCGCGCATGACCCGCAGACGGCTCCTACTCGGTGCCACGAAAGAAACGTCGGAGGGTGTCATATGGGAACCCCTGGAGAACCACCTCGGGACAGGTCTGACTATTCGGCGCTTCCGGTTTGAGGCGCGAACGCCCCGCAAAGCCGCGCCTACTCAGAAGATCCATTGTACCACGGGCGACAGTGCTTTGGACGCGCCGGCGCACGAGAACGGGACGCAATCATTCGACCTGTCCCGTTTTGCTGCTCTCATTCCAGCCCGTCCGAGCCCGCGATGGGGATCCTGGCCCCGCCCGCCTGGCCCAATCGGGTGCGGGGGAGAAACCGCGGCTCGATCGACAAATGGGCCCCCACGCTGTCGCGGCCCGAATCGACGTTGAAGCCGGCGCTGACCAGGAAGGACTCGCCGACCCGGGTGATCGACAGGTTCTGACCGATGTTGCCCTGGTCCTTCAAGTCGACGGTCATCCCGAACGACGAGACCCACTTGGGGCTCATGCGGTAGCTGTACGACATGGCGAGGATCAGGTTGTCGATGGGGCCTTCGAGCATGCGTAGTCCGAGGTACAACGCGCCCCGAGGGGGCCGGTCGAGAAACCCGCCGACGGTGATCACGCGCTGGCCGTCGTGGAAGAAATCGAACGCGCCGGACGACAGCAGGGCCA
>JANLFZ010000648.1 GCA_024653385.1 Thermoguttaceae bacterium
CCCCGCGAACCACCGAGGCCGGCGGGAAACCCCAGGCTGCCGGCGGGAGCTGAGGTCGAGACGGCCGGCCGAGACTCGCCCGGGCCGAGGTCGGCCGGCAGTCCGCCGACCGCGGATCGCCCCAGGCCGGTGCGGCGCGCGGACGCGACCCCGGCCCCGGGTTGGCGTGTGCCGACCGAGGGGGGCGCGTCGCCGATTCTCACCCGCTCGCCCATAAAGGCCGTCAGGGCCTGCCGCAGCACGTCGGAGTTTGCACCGCGCAAGGCAACGACCTGCATGGTTTCCTCGTTTTGTCCCGTCGGCTGGTCCAACTGATCGACCAGGGCCCTCACTTCGGCGTAGAGGGCCTCCGGCGCGACGACCACCAACGAGTTGGTGCGCACGTCGGCTCCGATCGCCATCTTGGGAACGTCGTCCCCGCCGCCTCGTCGCGCGCCGCCTCGGGGACCGGCGGCTCCGCGCAATTGGACCATCTGCTGGAGGAACTCCTGGGGCCCGCCCGGTCCCTGCGGCGAGGGCCCTTGGGGCGATCCGTCCGGGCGAGCGCCGGAGGCCGCCGATCCGCCTCCCCCGTTGGTCAGCCGGTCCTGGTAGAGCTGCCGAAGGATCTCGGCGACTGCCTGAACGGGGATGTTCCGCAAGGGGATCACCCGCGGTTTGGACTCGACGGGAATGGTCTCGGCGATCGGCTTCTGATCGAGGATCTTCAGCAACTCCTCGATGATGTCCGTATCGTCGGGGCTTGCCTGCACGATCAGGGCATTGAGTCGGGCATCGGGCGTAATGCGCACGCCGGCGCTTCGTGACGTTGTCGGACGGCGCGCCTCGGTGGCCCCGGAAGAGCGCCTCGCGTCGCGGGGAAACGCGGCACCGGGACCGCCGCGAGCAAAACGAGCATCGCCGCCGGCGCCGAACGGGACGCCTCCCTGCCCTGGCCCGCGAGGCCCGAAGGGACCGAACGGCCCTGCGCCTGGGGCACCGCCGGGGAAAAACCCTCCGCCACCCGAACCGAACGGGCCTGGGGGCGCAAACACCGGATCCTCGGCCCCGCCGTTGGCGGCCAAGGAACCGCCGCCAAAGATCGCCTCGACGAGTTCCGCAACGCTCTCCGCCCTGGCGTGCTTGAGGTAGAAGACCGTGGTTTCCTCTTGATGGCCCGACACCCCGCCGGCCAACGCGGTCAAGAGCTGGGCGAACTCGTCCAGCGCCTGGGCATCGTCCGAGGCGATCATGACACCTCCGGCGCTAGGCGCCACGACAATGCTGGTGGGCTCGGCTGGCACGCCGGCCCGCACGGCAACGACCAGACACATGGCGGCGACCAGTGCCACGGCCCGAAAGCCCGGCACGCGGATCGAAGGCTTGACGGTTGGGTTCATTTCCTCATCTCAGGCGGCCTGGCCGGCAAGCCGAGGCCGTGCTTCTTCTCAAACTGTTCGAGTTCGTTCTTGTCGATCGAACCATCGTGGTTGGAATCGCCCAGTTCGATGATTCGGCGCATGGACTTCGGCAATTCGTCCGGGCTTACCTTGCCGTCGCGATTGGCGTCGCGCTGGAGGACCCGCTCGGTGAGGCCCCGATTGCCTCGTTCGCCGGGACCGAAGGGTGGGCCGCCGGGCGGGAATCCGCCCGGCGGAAACCCGGCAAAGGCAGGCGGCCAGCCGATCTCCTCGGCCGACAACTTGCCGTCGCCGTTCTTGTCGAGCTTCGCCAGCGACTGAGGCGCCGATTCGACCTCTTCGGCCGACAGCTTGCCGTCGCCGTTGAGATCCAGTGCGTCCTGGAGGGCGAAGGCCGGGCGCGGCGGGCGATCGGGCGAGCGCCGGTCCTTAGGCCCCTCCCGACCTCGCGGCGCGGGCGGTGCCAGGTCCTTCGCCTCGGCGGCCAAGAGCCCCGACAGCAAGATGGCCGGCACCGGGGCCGCGAGAGTCGTTTTGCCGGCCGGCGAGCCGGCCACGCGGCACTGCCGGGCCCCCAGTTCGGTCCGCGCGGGGAAAAACGTGGTCGTGCCCAACTCCTCGGGAGCGCGGGCCTCGACGTAGTACCGCACCAGGGCGTCGGCCGGCGCGCCGGGGATCGTCGCGGTGTACCGGCGCGCGGTCGGTGTCCGGTCGCCCGAGTCGGCCTCGGCACGCATCGCGACCATCCGGAATGGAGCGATTCGGCCGACCGCGTAGTACAAGAGGACGCTCGCGACGGGCGTTTCCGATCCCACGTCGGCCACCACGGTCAAGGGCGTGTTCGGCGCAACGACCGAGGGGGCCTCCACGGAGAGGATGCGGGGGCGCGGCTTGGCGAGTTCCGGATGCGCCAGCAAGTACTTGCGGCGTTCCTCGAGGAACCGCTTGAAGCCTGGGGGCGTCCCGAACGGCCCGCCGCCGGCCGGCTCCGCAAGATCGGCGTCGAAGAACTCGGCGAACGACGAGAGGTTGCGCACGTCGTCAAGCACGTCGTCGACGATGAGCGCCCGGTAGTCCTCGAAGCACGGCTCGACGACGGTCCAGTCGAGCCACTCGTCCACGAGAGTGCGCACATGGGCCAGATAGCGTGCCCGGAGATGGCGGTTCGACAGGAGCCGTCGCACGAGGGGCCGCACGGGGCTGTCGATCCCGGCCAGCGGGTCGAGTCCGGCGGGCGATTGACCGGGCTGGCGGTTCCGACCGGCAGGGCCGGTTGAATCGCCCGGGCCGTCGGGCCCTCGCGGGCCACCGGGGCCTTGCGGGCCGCCGGGCCCCCGCATCCCGCCCGGCGGCCCGAAGCCGCCGTGAAAGCGAAACGTCTCGTTGCTGTCATGCGGTATCAGATGGAAACGCCCGAACTGGG
>JANLFZ010000063.1:0-2055 GCA_024653385.1 Thermoguttaceae bacterium
GGTAGCACCCGAACCCCCGGCCGCCCAGCCGGTGCCTCCGCGCGACGCGCCTTTGATCCAATCGCAACCCATGCCGCTGGATGCCACGGTGGTCCCTGGGCCGCCTTCGGCCCGGATCGAAGCGCCGCTGCCCTTGGGCGCGCCGTTGGGTTCGGGCCCGGCGCCGGCGCGGCACGGCGGGGCGACCGGGCCGGCGGGCCCCGAGGCGGGTGCGCCGACGTTCGTTCCCCTGCCCGACGCCCAACCGGCCGGGTCGAACACGCTGCGCTGGATTGGCAATGTCGTCGGTTACGGGCTGTCGGCCGCGGTGGGCATCGCGGCGGGGTATTTTCTGATCTCTTGGCTGTTTCCCGGTAGGGTGCCGCGGTTCTGGTAGTCTCATGAGCGAAACGATTCCCGCGGTCGGCATCGACCTGGGCACCACGTTCTCGGCGCTGGCTCGGCTCGACGACAAGGGCCAGCCGGTCACGGTGGTCAACGCCGAAGGAGACCGCTCGACGCCCAGCATGGTCCTGTTCGACGGCGACGAAGTGGTCGTGGGCAAGGAGGCGCTGAAGGCCTTCGCCACGGAATCGCACCGGGTGGCCGACGGCTCGAAGCGCGACATGGGCCGCCGCGTGTACCACAAGGAGATCAACGGCAAGCACTACCCGCCCGAGGTGATCGGCGCCTTCATCCTCAACAAGATGCGCGTCGACGCGCAGGCCCAGCTCGGGCCGTTCACCAAGGCGGTCATCACGGTGCCGGCCTACTTCGACGAGGTGCGCCGCAAGGCCACCCAGGACGCCGGCTACATGGCCGGCCTCGAGGTGATCGACATCATCAACGAACCCACGGCCGCGGCCATCGCCTTCGGCATGGCGCACGGGTTCCTTCGCCCCGACGAGGACCGGAAAACACCCCACACGGTGCTGGTCTACGACCTCGGCGGCGGCACGTTCGACGTGACGGTGATGGAGATCCGCGGCACGAACTACATCACCCTGGCCACCGACGGCGACGTGCAATTGGGCGGCTACGACTGGGACCAGCGATTGGTCGACCTGGTGGCCGAGAGGTTCATCCGCCTGCACATGGCCGATCCCCGGGAGGACCCGACCACCGCCGGCAAGTTGTGGCGCGAGTGCGAGGACGCCAAGCGGACCCTTTCGAGCCGCGCCAAGGCCGCCATCCCGTGCGACTACCGGGGATTCGCGGAGCGGATCGAAATCGCCCGCCAGGAATTCGAGGAGGCCACCCAGGACCTCCTGGACCGCACGCGCTTCACGATGACCCAGACGCTCAAGGCCGCCGGCCTGACGTGGGACAAGCTCGACCGCGTGCTGCTGACCGGCGGCTCGACGCGCATGCCGATGGTCCGCGCCATGGTACGGCGGATCTCGGGCAAGGAGCCCGATACCTCGGTCGCGGCCGACGAGGCCGTGGCCCACGGCGCCGCGCTGCGCGCCGGCCAGATCCTCGCGCGCAGCCAGGGCAAGCCTCCGGCCTTCCGCATCCGCAATGTGAACTCGCACAGCCTCGGCGTGGTGGGCCTGGACCGGCTCACGGGACGCAAGCGGAACGGCATCCTGATTCCGCGCAACACGCCCATCCCCGTGACCGCCCGGCGGACCTTCAAGACGCGCAAGGCCGACCAGCGCTCGATCCTCGTCGAGATCGTCGAGGGAGAGAACCTCTCGCCCGACGACTGCACGCCCATCGGCCGTTGCACGATCCGCAAGCTGCCCAAGGGCCTTCCCGAGCGGTCCCCGGTCGATGTCCATTTCCATTACGAGCCGAACGGCCGGCTCAAGGTCAGAGTGAGCGTGCCCAATACCGACGCCAAGATCGAAACCGAGTTCACCCGCGAAAACGGCTTGCCGAAAGAACACCTCGACGGATGGCGCCGGTACATCAGCGGGGCCGAGCCGACCGCCTACGCCTAAGCCACGAGGCTCTTCAGGCAAGTCGAATCGCCCCGTGCGCTAGCGCGTGCCAGGGCAGGGCAGGGGAGGCGAGGGGAGGGGCAGGATTAGACCCGCCCGGGACGAGAAGGGGAGGGTAGGGGAGGGCGGG
>JANLFZ010000063.1:2065-3184 GCA_024653385.1 Thermoguttaceae bacterium
GCTTCTCGCGCTCCTTGGGCGAGGATATCTTCAAGTGCCAGTGGGCTTCCCTTGACGATGCAACAGCTCTCGCATAGGGGATGTCGCCATGCAAGCGAAACCACCGGCAAGCCCTATTCGGTCGTCAGCGGTCGTGCGGCTCGCTTCCCTCGCCGCGCTATGTGCGTCTTGGGGCGTGACGACGGCGGCGCCAGACGAGTTGGATCGCGCGACGCTCGACCAATGGTCCGCACCGTATCGCGGCTGGCACTACTGGCCGGACCCGATCATCCCGGCGGACCCCAAGATCCCCGGCTACGAGGCATTCCGCAATACCGACGTCCCGTGCGTGTACCAACTGCCGGGCCAGGCCGAGCGGTGGTTCATGAGCTTCATCGCCTTCGACGGCAAGGGCTATAACTCGTTCGTCGCCGAGAGCAGGGACCTGGTGCGGTGGACCCATCCCCGGCTGGCGATGGGCTTCGGCCCGCCGGGCCAATTCGACTTCGGCGGGTGTGTGGTCGGGGCGTTCCTCTACGAGTCCTATGAGGTCAAGGCGCCCCGGGTGCTCAAGCGGCACAATGGCAAGTACTGGTCGCTGTACGGTTGCTATCCGCGCCAAGGCGGTTACGAGCTGCGCCCGGGCTACGAGGGCGTGGCGATCAGCGACGACGGCCTGGCTTGGCGGCGCGCCAAGGACCAGCCGATCCTCTCGGTCCACGACGCCGACTGCGGTGCCTGGGAAAAAAGCTGCATCTACCAGCCGTGGCTCGTCGAGCACCAGCGACGGTTCTACAACTTCTACAACGCGGCCCAGGGCAGCCGGGAGCAAATGGGCCTGGCCTTGTCGGACGACTTGTTGAACTGGAAGCGCTACTCGGGCAACCCGATCGTGCGCAACCGGCCAGGCGGCTACGATGCCGACTTCTGCTCCGACGGCAAGGTCTTCCGCGACGGCGACCACTGGACCATGTTCTATTTCGGCGTGGGACACGGCGGGGCCCACATCATGGTCGCCTTCTCCCGCGACCTGCTCCATTGGACAGCCCATCCCGAGCCGCTGTACAAGGCGGGCGGGCATCCCGGCGGCCTCGACCGGCAGTACGCCCATAAGATCTCGCTCGTCTACCACCCGAAGAG
>JANLFZ010000063.1:3194-14751 GCA_024653385.1 Thermoguttaceae bacterium
GCACTACTGCGCGACAGGCAACAAGGGGCGGTGCATCGGGCTGTTGACCAGCCGGCCGATCGGGCCGCATCGCGACACACCATGACCCCTCGAACCGATTGTTTCCTAGGCCCTTACCATCTCAGGAGAAGCCGCATGACGACGCTATTTCGAGTCGCGCTGGTCGGGACGGCCCTGTTGGCCGCACTGCTGGTCACCCCGAGTCCGCTCTATGCGCAGCAAGGTGGCCAGAACGGCTGGATCACGCTGTTCAACGGCAAGGACCTCGACGGATGGACGTTCCACCTGGGCAAGGATGGTGGCGCCAACGACGGGACCTTCGTCGTCAAGGACGGACTCCTGATCTGCACCGGCAAGCCGGCCGGGTACATGGCGACCGCCAAATCGTACCGCAACTACACGCTCGAATTCGAGTTCGCCTTCAAGAGACCCGAAGGGCTCAAGAGCGATGCGGAGTTTCGGGGCAACAGCGGTTGTCTGATCCACGTGGGCCAGCCCAACGCGCTGGGCGTGTGGCCACGCAGCATCGAGGTGCAGGGAGCCCATCGGCAGCTTGGCGTGATCCTGCCCATCCCCCGGAATCTGAAGTGTACCCTGACCTTCAACGCCGAGGCGTCGGAGAAGGCCCGTAAGCCGGTCGGCCAGTTCAACAAGTTCGAGATCGATGTCCACGGCGGCGACATGACCATCAAGCTCAATGGCGTGGTCGTCTCGACCGTGCGCGACTGCGAGCTGACCGAAGGGCCCATCGGGTTCCAAAGCGAAGGCGCCGAGACGCATTGGAGGAACATCCGTATTCGGCCGCGGTAGCGGGCGTGGCCCACAAAGCACCAAGGCCCATGCGATGGACCGCAGCCGTTGTCGCGCCAGCAGCTTGCGAGGTCGTTATCATCGGACCTACTTGCCTTGCTTGTCCAGCCTGCTCTATAGGAAACCTCGCCCCAGCCTACTTGAACTGTGGCGTATGCTTGCTATGTTGGTTGGGGTAGCGACGTCGAAAAGCCAAGTCTTGCAAAGGGAGCGGTAGACCCATGTTGCGTGCAGGATGGAAATACCTATTCGTCAGCTTGGTGATGATTGGAGCCCTTGGCAGCGGCAACCAGTCGGCTTCGGCACACTGGGGCATCCTCCGGCCCCTCTGGTGGCCATGCAGGCCGTGCGCAACCGATTATTGGACTGTAGGTTACAGCTACATCCCCGCGGTCTCGTACCGCGTGGGCTGGTGGCCAGGTTATCGGATCGCGTGGAGACATCGCGCGTGTTCGTGCTGCTGGTGGGATTGCTGCTGCACGCCGGTCTGTTCTTGCATCCCCGGGGCGTTCGATCCGTGTTGCGAAGGCGGCGCGGTCGTGACAACTCCTGCGACGGCTCCCGCCGCCGCTCCCTCCCAGGTTCCCGAGCAAGTTCCCACGCTGGCTCCGCCGAAACCGGTGGCGACGCCCAAGGAAGTCCAGCCTGGGCCTGTCCACGAACCGGCTCCGGCAACTCCGGCTCCCACGAATCCCCCCCTCCCGAAACCGGAGCTGGATACCACCCCAAGTCCCCCAAAACCCGCAACTCCCTTCCGAGGAACGGGCTATGAGATTCCCAGCAGAGGGGATAGCGGCTTGTTGACCGTCCACGTGCCCGCCAACGCGGCCGTGTACATCAACGGCGAGAGGACCCACAGCACGGGCAGCCGCCGGGAGTACATCTCCTACGGCTTGGAGCCCGGCAACGTCTATCGGTATCAAGTCCGAGCGCTCATCGAATGCACCCCCTACGTGGCGATGGATGGGAAGGTCCTTTTGCCCGACGGCAGCGCCGTGCTTGCGGATAAGGACCAGACCATCATCTACCCCAATGGGGAGCGGGTGACGATCGACGGAACGGTCACGTCTCCCGACGGCCAGTCGAAGAAGACCAACAAGACCAAGGTAACGCCCTCGAAGCGCGAGCGCGAGCTGGACTGGTTCGCTCCGCGCACCGTCACGCAGGACGGCAAATCGTCGGTCGTGACCGACTGGCGAGTCAAGGAGATCGAGACCGCCGTGATCGAGAAACCCAATGGCGTGCGGATCTCGGTGATCGAACGCATCGAGCGCGATCTGCCCGCTGAACTCGCGGCCGAAGCCAACCCGCCGTATGTCGAGAAATCGCGAGAGACGGTGCTTCGGTTGTGGAACGCCGACGGGACGATCCCCGAGGATAACCAGCCCGTCCTGCTCCCCAACGGCGCCATCGTGGTTCAACGCCAGGCCGTGGTCTTGCCCGACGGCACGGTTTTCAGCAAGAAGGACAAGCAGTGGACCTGGGTCACGAAGACCGTCACCCTGACGGCCGGCGATCGGGTGGACGTGTCGTTCACCGACAACGTGACTGTCGATCGGGCCCTGGTGGCCAAGGCCGAGAGTGAAGGTGCGCAAAAGTCGGCATTGAGCACAGGGCCTTGACCCGCGTTGGGCGACCGTGACGAGCAAGAGCCCCGCGGCGCACGGCGTGGCGGGGCTTTTTTTGTCGGCATGATGCGGCCCAAGAGAGGGGCATATGCCGTCCTCTCCACGGCGGCACGGGTCAAGCACCCAGTCGTAGGATGCCGCCGGCGTGACAACAGGCGTTGAGCAATGGGCCGATTGGGGGATATAATTCGGGTTTACCGGTTCGGCCAGCCGGCCGGAAAGTCGTGTTTGTTAGCCCTGGAGAGGACCCGTGTTCGACTCGATCGCTGTCGTCGGCGCTACCGGCGCCGTTGGTTCCATCATCCGCGAGCTGCTGGAAACCCGAAAGTTCCCCTTCAAGCGGATCAAGTTCCTCGCCTCGGCGCGGTCGGCCGGCAAGACGGTCACGTTCGCGGGCCAAGAGCACACGGTCGAGGAGCTGAAACCCGAGGCGTTCCGGGGAGTCGAACTGGCCATTGCGAGCACGCCCGACGAGGTCGCCCGCGACTTCGTTCCCGCCGCGGTGGAAGCCGGCTGCGTCGTGGTCGACGAAAGCGCCTACTGGCGCATGGACCCCAAGGTGCCTTTGGTGATTCCCGAGGTCAACGCGCACGCGATCCGCCGGCACCAGGGGATCATCGCCAGCCCGAATTGCTCGACCACGCAGATGGTGCAAGCGCTGAAGCCGCTGCACGATTACGGCCGGGTGAAGCGGGTCGTCGTGAGCACGTACCAGGCGGTCAGCGGCGCAGGGCTGGTGGGCAGCCGGGACCTCGAGGGGGGAACCCGCGCTGCGCTCGAGGGCCGCGCGTACCAGTACGAGTGTTTCCCCTATCCGATCGCGTTCAATTGCATCCCGCAGATCGGCTCGCCCAAGCACCAGGGCTATACGTCCGAAGAGATGAAGATGGTGCTGGAGACGCGGAAGATCCTCGAGGACGAGTCGATCCAGATCTGCGCCACGTGCGTGCGGATTCCGGTCAGCAACTGCCACAGCGAGAGCATCCTGGTCGAGACCGAAAAGAAGATCACGGTCGAGAAGGCCCGCGAGCTGTTCGCCGCGACGCCGGGGCTGGTCGTGATGGACGACCTGCCCAAGAAGACCTACCCGATGCCCATGCTGTGCGACCGGCGCGACGAGACGTTCATCGGGCGCATCCGCGAGGACTTGTCCTCGCCCAGCGGCCTGGCGTTCTGGTGCGTCAGCGACAACCTGCGCAAAGGCGCGGCGACCAACGCCGTGCAGATCGCCGAGGCCCTGGTTCGGGGCGTGTAGTCCCAACAGTGCCGACCAGGATGGGGCAGGGTACAGGGCAGGGCAGGGCAGGGGAGCAGTCCCGGTTCCATGCGGACCCTCAAGCTCACATTGGCCTATGACGGCACCGACTACGCCGGGTGGCAGGTCCAAGGCCCCGGCCGCGTCGCGGTGCAAGAGGTGCTCGAACAGGCGATCGAGGCCGTCACCGGAGCCAGGGTCCGCGTCCTGGCGAGCGGCCGGACGGACGCGGGCGTTCACGCCTTGGGCCAGGTGGTCAGTTTCCGCACCGAAAGCCGGCTTTCCCCCGAGACGCTCGTGCGGGCGCTGAACGCCCATTTGCCACACGATGTGGCCGTGCTCGACGCGGCGGAGGTCCCCGACGGGTTCCACGCCACCCATAGCGCGGTGCGCAAGCGATACCGGTACGCGATTCACAACCACCCGATCCGCGATGTGTTCCGCCGCCGAACGAGCTGGCACTATCCCGTGCCGCTGGATGCCGCGGCCATGCACCGCGCGGCGCAGGCCCTTCGGGGTACCCACGATTTCCGCAGCTTCCAGACGAGCGGCTCCGAACGGAAGACGACCGTGCGCACGGTCTACGACATCGAAGTCCGCCGCGGCGAAGGCGACGAGCACCGCATGATTTTCGTGGAGATCGAGGCCGACGGATTCCTCTACAATATGGTCCGGGCGATCGTGGGCACCCTCGTGCAGGTCGGGCGAGGCCAGCGAGGCGAGTCCTGGCCGGCCGAGGTCCTCGCCGCCAAGGACCGGCGCCGCGCCGGCCGGACCGCGCCGCCCGAGGGCCTCGTGCTCTTGTGGGTCCGGTACGAATAAAGAGGGCTTTGATCCTTCGTCCTTCACGCGTTGTCCTTCATCCTGCTCTTGGTCCCCCATGCGCGTCGCTCACGTCATCACACGGTTGATCCTCGGCGGGGCCCAAGAGAACACGCTCCTGACGTGCGAGGACCTCATGCGGCGCTACGGCGACGTGCTGCTGATCGCCGGACCGGGACTCGGCCCGGAGGGAAGCCTGGTGGAGCGGGCCAGGGCAGGGGGGGTCCCCCTGGAAATCGTGCCCTCGCTGCAACGCGCGATCCACCCGTGGCGCGACGCCGCCAGCTACTGGCACATCAAGGCCGCCCTGCACCGCTTCCGGCCCGACGTGGTTCACACGCACAGTGCCAAGGGCGGAATCCTCGGCCGGGCCGCGGCCTGGGCCCTGCGCGTGCCCGCCATCGTTCACACGATCCACGGCGCGCCGTTCCATCCGTACCAGGGCAGGGCAGGGCGGTGGTTCATCCGGACGTGCGAACGCTGGGCCGCGCGCCGTTGCCATGCCTTGGTCAGCGTGGCCGACGCGATGACCGATCTCTTGGCAGGCGCCGGCGTGGCTCCGCGCAGCCAGTTCACGACCATCTACAGCGGCATGGAGGTCGAACCGTACCTCGATGCGCAAACACACCGGGACCGCGTGCGACGCGAATTGGGTTACCAGCCGCAGCACCTTGTGGTGGGCAAGCTCGCCCGGCTGTTCCACCTCAAAGGCCACGACGATGTGATTAGCGCCGCGCGCCCGGTGGTCGATGCGCACCCGAACGTCCGCTTCCTGTTCGTCGGCGACGGCGTGCTGGCCGACCGGCTCCGCGCTCGGATTGCGGCAGCGGGCCTGTCGCAATACTTTCACTTCACCGGCCTGGTGCCGCCGTCGCGAGTGCCCGAACTGATCGCCGCCATGGATATCGTGGTCCACGCGAGCCTGCGCGAAGGCCTCGCCCGGGTGCTGCCGCAAGCCCTGTTGGCGGGCAAACCCGCCGTGAGCTACGACATCGACGGGGCCCGCGAGGTGGTATTGCCCGAGGCGACCGGCTTTCTGGTCCCCCCAAGGGACGTCGCCGGACTGGTCGAGGCCATTTGCCGATTGGCCGCGGACCCGGCATTGCGTGACCGCATGGGTCAAGAAGGCCGGCGCCGCTTTGCCGAGCGGTTTCGGCACGAACACATGACCGCGGCGATTCGCGCCCTGTACGAACGCCTCCTGCAACAGCGCCAGGGTTGAACTCGTTGCCAAGGTGGACCGTGGACCCCCGGACCGCGTTGGCGATCGCCCGAGCAGTGGTTACACTTCAACAGCAAGCATCACCGTGATCGTCGGCTCCCTCAGGTCGAGAGTATTCTCCCCCGTGCGAGTGCCCCGTGAGCAAGGCAGTCCCCGGTTTTCTGGGCCCCTACCGACTTGTGAACGTGGTCCACGAGGGCCACGGCTGCCGCCTCTGGAAGGCCATTCATGAGTCGAGACAGACGCCTTTTGCGATCAAGGTCCCCCTCGAACGGTTGAAGGCGTCGAAGCGGCACGCGGCATATCTGAAACGGGAGTGGACGGTTGGCCGAAGCGTGGCCCACGAGAAGATCATCGCGGTCCACGAATTGGGCTACGACGAGGGGGTTCCCTACCTGGTTCTGGAGTGGTATCCGGCACCCAACATGAAGAACCGGATCCGCCAGGGGTTCGAGGCGACGACCCCTTTGGTGCAAACGATTGTGCTGCAAGCCACGGAGGCGCTGGTTCACTTCCACTCGTGCGGGTGGCTCCACCGCGACGTGAAACCGGAGAATTTCTTGGTAAGCGATGCGGGCGACGTGAAGTTGATCGATTTTGCGTTGGCGCTGCGGAAACCTGGACTATTGGGTAGACTGGTTGGGTTTGGCGGAAAGGTACAGGGTACGCGGAGCTATATGTCCCCCGAACAGATAAGGTGCAAACCGCTCGACGAGAGGTCCGACTTGTACAGCCTGGCTTGCACGCTGTATGAATTGGTCGCGGGACGCCCGCCCTTTACCGCCGATAACGCGAACGATTTGTTGAACAAGCACTTGAAGGCGCCACCTCCTTCCCTGGAGGCGGTCCAACGGAACGTCACGCGGGAGTTTGCGCAGTTGATCCGCCGCGCCATGGCCAAGGACCCGGACGAGCGTTTTCGCTCGACGCGGGAGTTCTACCAGGAATTGCGGCGGGTGTCCGTTTTCCGCCGCGGGGTGGAGACGGCGGGCCCGTGAAGCGCAACTCCTTGTGTCGTGCGACGGCCACGGCAGCCGAGTATTAACATAAGGCCCGGGAAGCCATCAGTCCGGCAGTCTTACGGAATTCAAGGGATCGCACCGCCATGGCGACAAGCGAGTACCGGCTCTCGTTCGAACGACCGATCTACGAACTCGAGGCCCGGCTCGAGAAACTCCAGAAGAACGTCCACCAAACACCCGAGGTCCGTAGCGAGATCCGCGCCCTGTTGCGCGAGCTGACGGAGACCAAGAAGCGGATCTTCGGGAACCTCAAGCCCTGGGAGACGGTCGAGGTCGCCCGACACCAGGACCGCCCGCAAACCAGCGACTATCTGGAGCTGGTCTTCGACGAGTTCGTCGAACTCCACGGCGATAAGTTCTTTGGCGACGATAAGGCGATCCGGACGGGCTGGGCGCGGCTCGATGCGTACAAGGTGCTCGTCGTGGGCCACCAGAAGGGCAAGTCGTACAAGGAGCGGACCGCCTGCTACTTCGGTTGCGCGCATCCGGAGGGCTACCGCAAGGCGATGGCCAAGATGCGCTTGGCCGCGAAGTTCCACCTGCCGGTCATCTGCCTCATCGATACCCCGGGCGCCTACCCCGGCATCGGCGCCGAGGAGCGCGGCCAGGCCCAGGTGATCGCCCAGTCGATGTTCGAGATGTCGCGCCTCCGCACGCCGATCATCTGCGTGGTGATCGGGGAGGGCGGCTCGGGCGGGGCCCTGGGGATCGGCGTGGGCGATCGCATCGCGGTGCTCGAGCACGCCTACTACTCGGTCATCAGTCCCGAGGGCTGCGCGGGCATCTTGTGGAAAAGCCACACCTTCAAGGAGCGCGCGGCCGAGGCCCTGAGGATGACCTCCAAGGACCTCTACGCCCTGGGCCTGATCGACGCGATCATCCCCGAGCCGCTGGGCGGCGCGCACCGCGATCATCACCTCATGGCCAGCCGGCTGAAGGTCTATCTTAGGAACAACCTTCGCGAACTCCTCTCGATTCCGCTCGACGAGCTGGTCGAGGCGCGATATCGGAAGTTCCGCCGCATGGGCGTGTTCTTCGAGCAGGCCCAACTCCATGGCACGCCGCTGGTGACGCCGCTGTCGGTTCCCGGCCAGACGCCCGGCGACGCGGCCGCTCCGAGCCCGTCGGACGACGGCGCCGCCGAGAAGGCCGCCGAGCCGGCCACGGCCGAGGCGGACCTCGGCGGCAACGGGTGAGAAGGGCCACGGCCTTTCCGGACCGTCGACCGTTCGCTTCCGGCGGTGCCCGCCACGTGATTCGCCGGGGTATGTCCTGTTGGTCTATTGGAGTCTTGTTCGGCCGCCGCCTCAACGTCCGATAATGTTTCTTATGTTCGGTCAGGAAGCCGAAAATCCCCGGGAAACTCGCGACCCCCGGTCCGGCCGCGATCGCTACCGGAACCCGGCTTCGACGACGGCTGGAACGGGTCGGGCAACGCCTCGCGGAACTCGATCTTCGGCGCAAACTCGATCTTGGGGAACTCGATGGTCGGCCCGCCGCCCTTCGGCGCCGCCGGCGCGCCGCCGGCCGGCGCGTCGCTGGCCGGCTCGTTCAGCTTCCGATCCAGGTCGTCGAGGTACTTCCCCACCGCCTCGCGCGCCTTGTCGGGCATCATGGGCTTGCCCTGCCGGATCAAGTAGCTGATCGCGCGGCCCGAGGGCGTCTTCGTCACCGCCTGCCGTGTCTGCTCCGAAAGCGTCACCGCAAAGAACGTGATCACGATGCAAAGGAGGATCCCCTTCGCCAACCCGAATAGCCCCCCGATCTGGTGGTCGAACTCCTTCAGTTTCAACCGGTCGATCGCCTTGGCGACCACGCGAAACGCCAGCCAGATCGCCAGCGACGTGACCAAAAAAAGAATGAGCATCGCGGCAAAGGGCGCCCACTCCTGTTCGCTGAGGTACGGGGCCAACGGCCCGCTGAAGCGCAAGGCCACGATCGCGCTGACGACCAGCGAGGCCAGCGAGGCCAGTTGCCAGGCCATGCCTTTCCACGCCCCGAACACCGTCGTGAGGCCCAGCACGACGAGCATGAAGACGTCGTACGGCTGAATCGAGAAGTTCTCCACCACGCACCTCCTTGGCCGTTGTGTCCGTGGCGCCCGGGGCGCTTTCGAGCGAAGTATACTCCGGAGCCTCGCCGGGGAGTAGGCGGGAATTGATCTTGCCTCGCGGGGCGTTTCCAGGTAAAAGCACCGGCCAGAACCCGGGGCCCAGCGTGCGCGCCCGAGCCGGACCACATACCACGGACGGACCGATGGCAGGCTTCAAGACCCACATCGCGGTAAGCGGACTCGTCGGCGTCGGCTACGGCGCCGGCGCCTACGCGCTGTACGGAGTGCCCCTTCCCTCGTGCCTCCTCGCCGGGGGCCTGTGCGGCGTCGCCGGGATGCTGCCCGATCTGGATAGCGGCGAGGGACGACCCTTGCGCGAAAGCCTCTCGTTCGCCGCCGCGGTGATCTCGACGATGCTCGTCGATCGCTTCCAGCAACTCGGCCTGGCCATGGAGTCGATCGTGCTGGCCGCCGTGGTCGTGTACCTCTTGGTGCGTTTCGGGCTGGCCGAGTTGCTCAAGCGCTACACGGTCCACCGCGGCATGTTCCACAGCCTGCCGGCCGCCGTGATCTTCGCCGAGATCGCCTTTCTGCTCTCCTCGGGCACGGTCCCGCTGCGGTGCTACAAGGCGGGCGCCGTGGCGCTGGGCTATCTGACCCATCTATTGCTCGACGAACTGTTCAGCGTCCACTACGTGCGCGGCCGGATGGCGTTCAAGCGGTCGTTCGGCACGGCGCTGAAACTGTTCAGCACGAGAAGTTGGTGGCCCAACGTCTCGGCCTATGGCAAGCTCGCGCTACTGACGTTTCTCGTGCTGAAGGAGCCGGGCTGGATGGAGCGGGTCTACCAGGATCGCGTTCAGCCGGCGACCGACCAGTTGGCTATTGAACTCGAGGAGTTCCTCGACTCGTTCGGCTGGTACGAAGAACCCACCGACGATGCGCGCGACGCCGCTCCGATCGCGTCCGAGACCGGCCCGGGCGAGGCAGGGCAGGCCGGCGCGTCCTGGGCTCGGCCGGCCTTCACCCCAAACCGCAATCCCGAGGCGCCGCGCACCGGCCGCTTACCCGACTGGAGCTGGCAGCGCTAGCCATCCGCGGTGCATCGCCCTCAAGCGCCGGCACGTTGCGGCCTAGCGGCCCGGCGCCAACTCGCGGCTATCGAGCAAGAGGGTCACGGGGCCGTCGTTGACCAGCTCGACCGCCATGTGTTCGCGGAACCTGCCCGTGGCCACCGGGATCTTCTCGGCGGCCAGCGCATCGACGAATACCTGGTAGAGCGTGGCGGCCAGTTCCGGCGGGGCGGCCGCGGTGAAGCTTGGCCGGCGCCCCTTGCGGCAGTCGCCCAACAGCGTGAATTGGCTCACCACCAGCGCCGACCCGCCCACGTCGGCCAGCGACAGGTTCATTTTTCCCTGGCGATCCTCGAAGATCCGCAACCCGGCGGTCTTGGTCGCCAACGCCCGCGCGTCGGCCTCGGTGTCGCCCGAGGCCACGCCCAACAGGACGAGCATGCCCAGCCCGATCTCGCCGGTCACCTCGCCGGCAACGGTCACCCGGGCCCGACTCACGCGCTGGATGCAGGCTTTCATGGGGTCTTAGAATACGGGGCCGGCCGCGGGGGAGCAAGTCCCGTGGCGCGGCCGGTCGGCGACGATACAATACTCGGCATGAACACGCCGCGCATTGCCTTGACGTTGGGCGATCCTGCCGGGATCGGGCCGGAGATCGTCGCCGGGGCCTGGGCCCGGCCCGAGGTCCATGCCTGGTGCCGGCCGATCGCCGTCGGTCCTGCCGAGGTGCTGCGTCGGGCCGTGGCATTGCGGCGCACGGGGGCAAAGGTCGTCGTGATCGACGCGCCCGACGAGGTCGCGCCGTCGCCCGACGTGATTCCTTGTCTTTCCTGCGGTCCGGCCGATGCTTGCGCGGTGAACCCCGGGGCCATCGACGCCCGCGCCGGTCAGGCCGCCTACGAGGCGGTCGTGCTCGCCGCGCGTCTGGCCCTCCAGGGCCGCATCGACGCCTTGGTTACGGCGCCGTTGCACAAAGAGGCCCTCCACCTCGCCGGGTACCCTTATCCCGGACACACGGAGATCCTGGCCGATCTGTGCGGCACGCGCGAGTTCGCGATGATGCTCTATCTCGGCCCGGGCGAGCCGCTCGGTTCGCCGGCCGGGTTGGCAGTGGTCCACGTGACGCTGCACACCGCGCTGCGCCGGGCGATCGACGAGCTTTCCGAAGACGAGGTGCTGATCAAACTTCGGCTGGCCGACCGCTTCATGACCCGGGTGCAAGGCGCCCGGCCGCGCATCGGCGTCTGCGCGCTGAACCCGCACGGCGGCGAGGGCGGGCTGTTCGGCGACGAAGAGCGGCGCATCATCCGGCCGGCGGTCGAACGGGGCTTGGCCGAAGGCATGAACATCCTAGGGCCGCTGCCGACCGACACCCTGATGGTCCGCGCGCGCGACGGCGAGTTCGAAGCCGTCGTCGCGATGTACCACGACCAGGGACACATCGCGCTGAAGCTCTTGGGGATGCACCGGGCCGTCAACGTGACGCTGGGCCTGCCTATTGTGCGCACCAGCGTGGCCCACGGCACGGCATTCGACCTGGCTTGGCAAGGTCGTGCCGAGATCGGCAGCATGCTCGAAGCGATTCGCGTGGCCGCGCGCCTGGCCTTTGCGGGCGATGGCGGTCGACCATCCGCCGCCAAACCGTGAACCAAGACGCGGGGATGGTTCGCCA
>JANLFZ010000063.1:14761-18127 GCA_024653385.1 Thermoguttaceae bacterium
CCTGCCCCACCCTGCCCTACTCCGCTCGCACCCCGTCGGTCTGCGATGCGCGGCGTTTGCCCTGCCCTCTACCGGCCTGCCCCCAGGCTTTCGAGCCATTGGTCGGTCTGTTCGGAGTATTCGAGGGTTCCCGGGTCGTAATAGAATTGCTCGCGAGCGATGGGCGCGTTGTAGGTGACCTCGCGGAGTTCCATGACGGCGATGGTCGAATCGCCCGTGGGGCGTGACGCGGCAGGCGAGGACGCCCCCAGCCGGTGGTACTCGGTGCGATACGGGAACAGATCGTCGCGGCCCAGGTAGACGACCACATAGTGCGGGACGTGGGGCGGTAGGGCGTCGAGGTCCCCTGCCCTGCCCTCGCCGGCCCCGCCAGCTTGTTCCGGAAACAACGCCCGAAGCCTCTCCGGTCGCCATCGGCCTTCCAAGCGAAACACCGGAAAGCCGCCGGTCAGCGTGGCGGGCTCGGCCTGGGTGAAGGCGAACGTTGCGTTGAGTCCTCGCAAGAGCCGACCGATGCCGCCCCAGCCAGGCCAATCGCCGATCTTGCCCGGTACCGGGGGGTCCCCTTTCTCCTGAAGGGCCCTAAGCACCCGCGCCGTGTCAATCCGCGCAAGCCTGGGAGTATCGCGAAACTTCTCGTATTTCCAAAGGTATCGACCGCTAGAAACTTGAAGCACGACGCATGGGTCGCCCTCGAGGGGGAACTTCAGCTCCAGCCGCAGTTGAAGCCCTTCGTCGGAGCGTTGCTCGAGATACGTGCCGGAACCTTCCAGTTGCTTGCCGAACAGCTCGACCCGCTGCCAAATCCGGGCCGAGACCGAGCGCCGGCTCTCGAAGTGAAGGATGGCCTGTTGAAGCAACTGCTGGGCCTCGTCGGATCGGGATTGACCCGGACCGCGTAGTGGAAAGCCTCCTGACGGGGAGGTTTGCGGTGCCTGAGTGGGCGGCGCAATCTGTGCAGAGGTCTGGTCTCCCTCCAGCGCCAGGCTCAAGCAACCGATAGTAAGCACCATGAGGATCTTGCGTCTGGACGCCATTGCGGGGGTTTTGACGGATTTGCCAAAGAAACCTGTTGTACGCAACCGACCAATAGACCTTAGAGGGGATTTCTGCGCTGCCGGGAACCTCCACGGGCCGCGCAGACCACCTCGACCTGGAGGGGCGCGGAACGACCGCGCCCTCATGGTATCTGGACGGGCGAGGGATCGCTACGTCGCTTTTTGGGTTTGCCTTGGCTAGTAGGGGGGACACCTGATGAGATACGGCACGTGGTTGTTGGTGTTGGCGGTGGCGGCCGCAGGGTGCCACAGACCCTTGCAGCAGAACTTGCCGCCGGCGGAACGATTGATGCATCCGGGACCGGGCGTGGATGGCCCCGGACCCGGCGTGATGATGTGGCAGCCCAACCTGGCGATGCCCGCCCAAACGGTGCAGGTGCAATTCGTTGGGCCGCAGGGCATGGTGATCGGCTGGGATGTCACGGCGCCGGGGGCCTTCGACTCCGAGCCGCTGATCGTTCCAGGCCGGTACAACTTCCCCGAGGGACATATCTACCGGCTCAAACTGACGAATATTCCGTTTGCGGGCCGCGAGGGCGTGGAACTCTATCCGACGCTCGAGATCGGTCCCACGGTACCGCGGACCCAGGCCTTCCTGGCGCATAACGCCATCCCGGTCCAGTTCACCCAGGAGGACTTCGACCAGGTCCTAAGCGGCAACTTTGTGACCAAGGTGATCTACCTGCCCGACCCCGAGTTCCAGGAACTGGCGTTGGCCGGCGTGGAAACGCTCGTCAGCACGCGGCTGGATCCCGGCGTGGATCCGATCGTCGAGGCGGACCGCCGCGGGGCCATCATGGCCGTGGTCCGCATGGGCAATAAGGACCTGCAACTCCCCAACGCGCCTTCGATGGCCAACGGAGGGCCCGCCGGCGTGGTGCCGGCGGCCGCGATGCTCGGCCCGAACGGCATGCCCTACCCTGCCCCGGGTCCCGGTGCGATGGGCGCTGCGGCGCTACCTGGCGCCTACATTGCGGGCGTCAATGGACCCCAGTGGGGAATGCCGATGTCGGGCACGCCCATCGGTCTGCCCGGACCTCCGCATGTTCCCTTCGGCAGCCCGGCCGGCCTCCAGCGGCACACGATAGTCAACCACACGAACTCCCATTTGCCTGGCCCGACCGATCACGTGCGGATCGACGTCAAGCAACGTCCCGGGTACAGCTACCCTGCTCCGGCGAATCACGTGCGGATTACCGAGAACACGCGCACGGGCGGATTGCTTTACGATCCCTCGCGCGCCGATCGGCGCCAGACGGTCGGCGGCGAGCCTTGTCCCAACCAGGACTGTCCGCCCGACAACGGCCAGAGCCAGTGAGCCTGTGGGGCAGGTGTTCAGCCTGACGCGCGGCGCGGGGCGGGTTTTCAGCCTGCCGGATAGCGCGGCCGGCTGAAAACCTGCCCCGCGTTTGTCGAGTCTTCGGTTCCAAGCGGTGCGCCACGCACGAGGCCCTCACCATGGTCAACGAGTTTTGCCAGGGACACGACGCGGGGCAAGACGCACTCGGGCGCGTCTGGCGCACCGGCGGGGCTGTCGTGCGGCCCGAGGCGCGGCCGGCAGGCACGCGCGGTAGGGTTCGGCAAATTGTCCTGGCGGCGATGGCGTGGCTGGGGCTGGCCGCCGCCGGCGCGGGACAATCCCCTGCCCTGCACTTCCCCCATGCTGTCGGCATGCCGCCGGGCGCGATCGGCGCGCAGCAACTCGGCCGGGGCGGGCCGGTCGTCGGCTACTTCCAGCCCGTCGAAATCGCCGCGCCCGACGGCGCCATGGTGGCGATGGCCGAGGGCGGCACGTTGGGCGAACCCCAAAAAGCCCCGGTCCGTGTGGGTCTCTTGATCGGCCAGGTCTACCGTTTCTGCGTGTTCAACATCCCGTTTCACGCGGGCCAAGAGGTTTTTCCCACCATCGAGGTTGTTGATCGTTTGTACACGCCACCCGGCCAGGAGACCCGATTCCCGATCAAGATCGAGTTGACGCTGGACGATCTGCGGCTGGCGATGGACGGCAAGTTCGTCACGCGCGTGGTCTATCTGGAAGATCCCGAGCGGGCGTTGCCGGTGGCCGCCGGCGGACGTCCGCAGAGCTGGTTCGAGGTCCCGCCGGGCCGCGATCCCCTGGTCGTGGCCGATGCCCTGGGCCGACCCGTGGCGATCGTGCGCATGGGCGGCCGGATGCCGGATCATCGGCAGGGCTTCGACCCGCAGTTTCTCTTCGGATGTCCGCCGCTGTTGAAGTACCCGCCGCCGGCGTCGGTCAACCCGCCGCAGCCGGCCGCGCGCGAGCCGGGGCCCCGATTGACGGTGCTGC
>JANLFZ010000649.1 GCA_024653385.1 Thermoguttaceae bacterium
TTCGCCAGCGGCAGTCGGACGAGGCCGCAAGGAGCCAACCGTCCGACACGCGGCTTGTGGTCGACCCGACCTGGCTCGCCGAGGCGGTTCCCGCCGATCGTGCGGTTGGCGGCTCGGCGACCGGGGGAGCGGGGGGCCTCGGCTCGGCCCAGAGTGGGCTCGATGCGCTGTCCGCGGGCGACTATGGAATCCGCGGGACGTATGGGACCGACACGGGTTGGGGCAGCAACGCCCTGACCACGCCTTCCGAGGAGCCTGCCGAGCGCAAGCCCGCCAAGCGAGAACCGGCCCAACCCGCCAAAGAGCAGACCTCCAAGCAACCCAGGCGCGACGAGGACGCCTCCGAGCCTCGCGCTACCCAGACCGATGACCGTGCGAACCCGGTCGTTGCGTGGGACGCGGTCACGCCACCGGCAGCGGCCGATGCGGCGATCGAATCGCTCGTCGAGGCCGATCCCGTGGAGGAAGCGATTGCCGCATTGGCCGAATCGGGGGCCGCCGCGTGGGTCGAGTCGGGCGAGGAGTGAGGCGGGGAGGGATTGGGGATTAGGGATTGGGGATTGGGGATTGGGGATTGGGTTCGCACTCGGTCTCCAATCCCTAATCCCCAATCCCTTCCCCCCTCACGCAGCCCTGGCGGTTTGACTGCGGCGCGGCGGTCGGGGGTCTTTCCAGCGGCGATGGAGCCACCAGTATTGCTCGGGCGCCTCGCGGATCATCGCCTCGAGCTTGCGGGTGTACCACGCGGTCATCTCGTAGATGGTGCCCACGCCGGCGCCGGTTTGGCGTGGGTCGGCCATCGCCAGGACTTGCATCTCGAACTGCATCGGCTTGTTCAAACGCCGGGCGCAGCACACGGCCACCGGGGCATCGTGTTCCAGCGACAACAGAGCAATGGCCTTATGGGCCGAGGCCTTGCGGCCGAAGAACTCGACCCAACAGCCCTTGGGGCCCGCGTACTGGTCGGCCAAGAACGACATGGCCCCGCCACGGGCCATGACCGCTAGGATCTGATCGTACCCGCCCTTCTTGGGAATGATGTACTGTCCCGTCGCCCCCCGAAAACGGTTCACAAAGCGGTCGAGGTAGGGGTTGTCGAGGTTCCGGGCCACGGTGTAGGTCGGAAAGCCAAGGACGCCCAGCATGAATCCGCCCAGCTCGAAATTGCCGTAATGCGCGGTCACGATCACCGTCGGTCGATCGTTCAATAGCGCGCGCACCAACGGGTCCGTGCCGTTCAGTCGCACGTGCTTGCGCCAGTTCGTCTCATGAATCTTTCGGGGGGCATGGGCAACCTCCAAGACAAGCAAGAAGAGGTGCTCCCACATGCGTCGGGCCAGTTCGCGGCGCTCGGCCTGCGAGAGTTCGGGGTAGGCGTGGGCGAGGTTTTCGTCGACCACGGCGCCGCGGATTCGCAAGATGTCGGAAAAGAGCCGGGCAAGCCCCCTCGCGATGAACTGGCCCGTCTCGATCGAGATGGCTTGGACCACGCACACGAAGACCCGGACGACGAGATAAACCAGGTAATCCAGGATTCGATGGCGCTGCACGACGTTTCCCCTTCCGTGGCGGGTGCGGCGACTGGTTCGATCAGGCCGGGTCATTCTCCCAAGAAACACCCGGCAAGCCAAGAGCGACTCGGGGAACTCACGGGGCCGCGTGGCCGCGGGCAACTGGCCGGGCTGGAAAGCAACCGAGGCTGCCCCACGCACCGGTGAAGCAGCCTCGACATTCGGCACGAAGTCTTGGACCACTCAAAGCAGAAGAGCAAGGTCGCTTTGGCTCCCTTGCTCTTTCGTGTTTGCCCCGCTTATCCCTTCATGGACCGGTTAGGGCATCGTGACCGACTCGCCGCCGGCGCGGGTCGAGATGCCGTAGCGCACCACGTGGTCCATGGTCTCGCTGAAGAACCGGACGCTCCCATCGACCAGGGCAGCCTGCGCGCCGCCGGGGTGGTTGCTGCTCCACCCGTGGCACCGCGGTTCCCAGGTGGCGGCCTGAAGCCATGCCGGGTTGCGGTTGTTGATCAGGTTCCGCGTGTTGCCCAAGGCCGACAAGGGCGCCATCCAGCACGAGTCGGGCGTGGGTTGCCGGTTGAACTGGCCGGGCGTGTTGCCGCCTCGCCAGTGCATGTCCTCGAACACGCCGAGGGTATTCGAGGTGCCGTCGATGATGTCGCGCAGCGCGAACCCGCCCATGTACTTGAACACGCCGTTGCAGTTGATCTGCTCGTTGGGGACCGAGCCATCGACCCAGGGCGACTGCGTGCCGGCGAACGTCGGCATGGCGGCGCAATCGCGCCAGCCGCCGTAGATGTGGCCCAGGCTGCCCACGTAGTCCGTGCCGGCGCCCGGCGGGGCTTCGTTGACGTTATTGGGGTCGTCGAAATTGCCGTTGACGTAGCCGCGGTTCTGGCCTTGGCGCAAGGGCGGTTGGTCGTTCGACGGGCAGATCAGGGCGCTGATCACGGTCTGGCGCAACTCGCGGTTCGTGCGGCCGGTCGGCCCCGGGACCGTTCCCGTGTTGGACTGCGGGTCGAGGAAGTTGATCGCCTGGTACAGCGGGCTCTGCTCCATGTAGGGCAGGACCGAGACGATCCACGAGAAGTGCCCGTGCGACACCCAGCCGTTGTCCCTTCCCGAGCCCGGGTCGTATCCGCCGCCCTGGCTGTGTCCCAGGGTTTCCTTATTCTTGTCGGCGTAGTTGTGCAGCGCCAAGGCAAGCTGTTTCAGGTTGTTCGTGCAGTTGCTCCGCCGGGCCGCTTCGCGGGCGGCCTGCACGGCAGGCAACAACAGCGCGATCAAGATGCCGATG
>JANLFZ010000650.1 GCA_024653385.1 Thermoguttaceae bacterium
TAATAAATGTCGCGAAAGACCCGCAACCGGCTCACCTTGGCTGCCGCGCCCCGGGAACCGATGCGCACGGGATGGAGATCGGCCGCGGTGGGCGTGATCGTGATCGTCGGATCGTACTCCACGGGGCGGCCGAAACTGACCACCTTGCCGTCGATCCACAAGATCAACTGGGCATCGACATTGGCGAACCGAATGCAATGCCTGCCGGGACCGATAACGCCTTGTGCCGAGGTCAGGCTCTCGCCGGTGGGAAGTTCGACGATGGCTGCCTTGGACTCCAGATCGAGCCGGCAAAGGAACTCGCGCCCGCCCTTGATGAGCGCCACGAGGATCTGCCCGGCGGGCTTGTCGGCATCGAGCTGGAACTCCACCACCAGGTCGCCCACCCAATGGAGCGGAGGTCCTAGATTGCCGTTGGGCATGAGGTCGTCGTAGCGGCTGCCGTTGCGGTTTCGGGTCTGTTCGGTGTTATACGCCGCGAAGTCGTTGATGAGTTGGGGTTTGGGCGCTGAGCCGCCCGATCGCTGTCCCGTGGCCAGGCGTTCCCAGTCGTCGTCGGTCGGCATGTAATGGGCATAATTCAGCCACATGTCCTGCTTTGCCGTACCAGCCACCGAGAACGAGCGATAGTCGGCCGAGGGCTGCCACCCCGACGGCGCCACCGGCCACGGTGCCCAACGTGGCGGCCAGCCCTTGCGGATCATGTCGGGCACCACGTAGTCGTTGTCGTAGACGGGCTGCATCATGGCGAGGATCTTGTCGGGCGGCTTGCGCGCGATCGAGAATCCCGATTCGCCCGCACGCTCGATAAAGATGTCGCCGTACTGAATGCGCACGGTTTCGTTGGGCAGTCCCGCCACGCGCTTGATGTAGTTCGTTCTGGCCCCGCCCGGATAGCGGAACACCGCGACCTCCCAGCGCTTGGGATCGACGAACTGATACGGGAACTTGGCCACCAAGATGCGGTCGCCATTGAACGAGGGGTAGGACTTGCCCTGTGGGTTGTCGCGGCCCATGTCGACGGTATGTCCGCACATCGGGCACGTGCCCGCGACGACCTCCACCGGCTTGAGCCGCCCGCGCTGGTCGACCTCGTCGCTGGCGCTGACCTGGAACGGATACTTGCAGACCGGGCAAACCAGGTCCTTGTGCCGGCCCATGAGGGTCGGGGCCATCGAGCCCGTGGGAATCACGAACGCCTCGGCCTCGAACGTGCGAAACAGAAAGGCCAGGACGAACGCCACGACGATCGATTCGATCACCTCGCGCATCGCGGCCTGCGAGAAGAACGGCTGCTTGGCGTCCGTCCTCCGCGGCTTCGCGGTCTCTGGCGATGGTTCCTTGGCGCGGCCGGCCTTCTGGGGCCGGACTCTCTCCCCCCCACCCGATTGCAGCATGCTGGCTTTCTTTCTCGACATGGTGAGACCCTGGCTCACCACACATTGTACGTACAAACGCCGCGACTTGCGACGACATCTCAGCGAATATAGCGAATTCGGGTGATGGCCGGAACCTGGAAATCGACCCCGCCCAGACGTAGGCAGCGGGCCGGCAAATGGACCACCAAGGGGCGCCCCACGATCTGGCTTGCCGAAACCCCAGGCCCGGCGCGCCACACCCGGCTATCCTCCGAAACCAGGCTGTTGTCGCCAAGCACGAAAAACTCCTCACTGCCCAGGACTACGGGTTCATCGACCCCCCAACGGGCGATCATGCCGATCGGGTGGGTGTAGTACACGTCACGCCACACCCTCAGGTCGCGCACCTCGACAGCTACCCCCCGAGTTCCGATTGCCAGGGGAACCGGCGCACCCGGCGGACCGTTGCGGTCGAACGGTTGGAGGGCCCAAAGCCGCCCATCCAAGGCCACCTGGAATCGTTGGTCGATCGTCGAGACCTCGAGGAAGGTGTCGTCACTTGCCCCTGGCGCCTCGACGGGCCCGAGAAGTTCCAGCGGTGTTTCGCCTTGGGACGCCGCGAAGCGACGCCGGCCCGATGCCGCCTCCCAGCCGAATCGGAACTCCTCCCCCCCATCGCAAACGCGAATCTCGAATCGGCCTTCGCCCGAGGTCCTTACGCGGCACGTCAAGCGGATGTCGCCGACGGGGTGCGGGACAATGCCACGCTGGGGCAGCGACTGGTTGTACGCCAAGCGATCGGTGATTTCGCCGCACACCCGGCGCCCCAGGTTGGATGGGGTTGCCGTTGGCGCTTGTTCCGGCTTGCGGCCAGGCGCGCCCAGGCGCAGTCCATCCTCCTGGTGGGGGTGATAGAACAGCCAGTCGAACGAGTCGTCTCCGGGCAGTCCCGGATGGCGGAACACGCCCTGGCTGCGAGCCCACCGCGAATGTTCCTCGGATTGCCACGGGCCGTCCTTCGCCGGGTCGTGGCGTGGCCAGTAACTGGCATCGTGGACCAGCACGGCCGTCGCGCGTTGTTCGGCCAGGCTCTTGCGCGCCAGTTGTCCGTTGATGTACACGTCGCCATCGCGGATTTCGACCCTTTCGCCGGGCAGGCCGACCACGCGCTTGACGGCCATCCGGCCGGTTCCGTCGGCCACCCGGAATGCAATGACCTCCCAGCGTCGCGGCTGGCGCAAGACGAATGCCGACTTGGCGATCAACAGGCCGTCGCCCGACGCGACAGGCCGGCCGGCCAGATCGTCGGCCGGGCGAGTGGGCGATTCTACGGGCGGGCACCGGCGAGATCGGCCGTCAGCTGGTCAACCAGAAATATGAAGTGAAAGTGGGCGGCGATTCGATGATCGGGCAATGTATCGCCGGCGGCGAGGCCCGCGTCGCGTTGGACGTGGG